>JARBTY010000037.1 GCA_029239935.1 Clostridia bacterium
CCAAACCTTCGTATTTAATGTTTGATACTCTATTGAGCATAAACCTTAAAGTAAACTCTAAGTCAATACCAAATAAAGCCGTAAAGTTCTTGTTTTATTTACTATATCACACCAACTGCCCCCTCAGTCAATAGCTTGGCCTAATTATTCTTCCTGATATAAAAAGGCCTCAGAGTTTATCTACTCCAAAGCCTTTTCTGATTCATTATGCAATACTAAATAAAATGGTCTTAGCTCCAACTAAGATAGACCCACTGTTGACAAAATAATAGTTTGAAGCAGCATCTAAGGTCAGTGGCCCAGTCCATGTTATGGTGCTAAACTGGCTGCTGAAAATACCTGTAGGCGGCGTATCCGAAGTTGCTGTACCAATGGTTACATTACCATTAATCGCTGTATTCGTAATATGCGCATAAGCTGCGGCTGTTATTGTTCCACTAGATACGCTGTCAACCATCCTTTGAATTCTAAACCCATTATGATTAATAATATTAACTCGGCTGTTATAGATATAGGCATTTAGAATGCCCTGATGAGGATTAACCACTGCCTGAATAATGCTTCCTACCACCCTGGCATTTAAAAGCTGAAATTCAATGGTCGTAAAAGGATCTGGAATATTGGTATTTTGAAAAATAACATCTCCGCTTATAATAACTCCGTCAGTATAGTTAGTGTGTGTGCCTACAGATGTTCCGTTATCAAATGTTCCAACTACCGTTACTGGGCGTGCATCAAAAGCTGGCCCTTGAATAAGATAAACATCTTCTGCTGCTTGATTGGTTTGAACCGTGATATTTCTAGGAACGGAAGAGGCGAAGTTGGCCAGTGCTGCATCCCCAAGTACCCATGGTCCTAATCCTAGAAGCTGTATATGCCTTGCCGGCGGTATAATAATATCTTCATCAAATGCTGAATTGGCTGCGATTAGAACGATGCAGCGGGCCCTCATACCATAGGTATTTGCAAAGGTACTCGTTGTTGCTGCCGTAACTGCTGCCTGAAGCGAGTTATAAGGATCAGCAGGTGTTCCTGTTCCGGGCCCTGGTGCACTTGAATCTGCCCATATGATAGTTGGTTCTGCTCCCCATACAAATAAGCCTGGACCTGCTGGTCCTGTTGGCCCTGTTGGTCCTCCCGCTGTACCTGCTGGCCCTGTTGAACCCGTGTCTCCCGTCGGTCCTGTAAATCCTGTATCTCCCGTACTCCCTGTAGGTCCACTAGGTCCTGTCGGGCCTGTGGGTCCAGTTGCTCCCGTTGGTCCCGGAGGACCTCCTGATGGGCCTGTGGGTCCAGTACCTCCTGTAGCTCCTGTCGGGCCTTGCGGTCCCACAAAACCTAAAGGTCCTTGAGGTCCCTGTAAACCTGTTGCGCCTGTTGGCCCAGTTGCTCCAGTTGCTCCGCTTGGTCCCGTAGGTCCCGTGGGGCCTGTTGGTCCTCCCGGAGTACCCGCTTCTCCCGTTGCTCCTGCTGGTCCCGTTGGTCCTGTGGGGCCCCCTGCTGGTCCTCCTGGTCCCGTTGGTCCTGTGGGGCCTCCGATGTCATCTTGCACTACCATAAGTGCAGCCTTCACTGGTACTATTCCAGAAAGTATGACATTTCCTGTACTTGTATTCTCTAGTGTAACAGTTACAGGTGCTACAATCACATCAATAATCCCAAGCCCTACAACTTCTCCTGTTTTAATAGGTGAGTTGCCCTCCAAAAGATCTCCTTGTGAAGAATTAAGTGCAAAGACGACACCATTAGAAGTGGTCGCTGCTTGAGTAGCTGCCCACCAGTTAATCACATACCTACCCACTTCAAGAAAAGTAATAACTCCCGTTCCTGGATTATAGGTAATATTCCCATCGGTATAAACCACATTGTCAAAAATTAAGTCTCCACCTGAAGCTACAGATTAAGTCTCCACCTGAAGCTACAGTTCCCGCGGCCAAACGTTCTATTTGTAACGCGATATTACTCATTTTATCCCCCCTGCATGGTTACCCATACTTCATATAAATTTTTCTTTCTTAAAATCATTTTATGCACGTACATCATTTAAAGTTCTAAAATCAAGGATTACTTTATCTATTCACTTTAATGATAATTTTTATTAATTGATACTTGTTTTCATAATTTAAAGATGTTATACTATTAATACCAAGTAAAACACTTGGGTATAAAATCTATTTTCATACCTCGTCGAATAAATGATTGAATGTATGATATTTTAAAAACACCACATACTTATGAGGTAACTCATAAATGATAATAAGAAAATCAAAGGAGGACTCCATTATGTTTAAACAAATAGAACTCGCGTATGACTTTAAAGCGCTCGAACCTTATATTGATGAAGTAACTATGACTACTCACTACTCCAAGCACCACGCCGCTTATACTAGCAACCTCAATGCTGCGGTTGAAAAAACACCTGAGGCATCTGGAAAAACTGTAGAAGAAATACTTAGCCGTCTTGATAACATCCTAGATCCTGCCTTACGTACAGCTATCCGCAACAACGGCGGTGGTTTTTACAATCACAATCTCTATTTTGGGATTCTATCTCCAAATGGCAGTAAAGAACCTTCTGGTGCACTCCACCAACAAATTACCGCAACTTTTGATAGTGTTGAGAGTTTAAAGGATAAGCTTTCAGCTGCGGCGCTCTCTCAATTTGGCTCTGGCTGGGCATGGCTGGCCACTGATAAGGCTGGCAAGCTTCAAATCAGTTCAACACCTAATCAGGACAACCCTTTCATGAAAGAGGGTTCATTAACACCTATCCTTTGTATTGATGTATGGGAACACGCCTATTACCTGAAGTATAAAAATCTTCGTGCAGACTATATCAAAGCCTTTTGGGAAGTGCTTGACTGGCATAAAGTAGCTGAACTTTATGAAGCTGCAAAAGACTGAAAATCCCTTTAATAAAAAAAGTAGTCAACAGATCTTTTTATCTGATGACTACTTTTTTGTAAGTCTATTTTCTAGATAATATTTTTTTCATTTCTTCATTGTGGATGATGTCTTCTATCCCGTTAAGGTTAAATTGTTTGAGAATTTTCATAACATTTAAATTGTCAAAGGGGGTCAGTATAAAGGAGTCCTCTCCAAATTCATTCACTCGATTTGCACCACTCACTGCATCGACATTTGTTTTAGGGCCTCCTACACATCCCCCTGAGCACCCCATTCCTTCAATAAAGTTAGCTTCAGTTTTGACATGGTTATGCAGCTCTTCCAGTAGCTTTTTGCAAGCTTTTACACCACTTACTTTTCTGGCTTTGAGCTTAATAACCCTAGCTGGCTCTAGTCTATTGACTACCGTCTTGACTGAAAAACTTACTCCTCCTGTTCTTGCATAAAGTCTTCCTCCCAGAGAGGCCTGATCTTTTTCATAGCCTTGAAGTGCTTCAGGATGAATATCCAGCACATGAAAAATTTCTTTTAATTCTTTGAAATTTAATACATAATCAATAGCCCCTTTTAGTTCCTCTTCCATCGCTTCAGACTTCTTGGCCACGCAAGGTGCAATGAATACCACCTTAGCCTCTTCATATAACTTCTTTAAAATCCTGCCCGAAGCAATCATCGGTGATACCGATGGTGACAGGTGGTTATACACATCTGGATAACTTTTTTTAATCATATTAAACCATATAGGACAACAACAGCTTGTCAGCAAAAAATCCTCTTCGCGCCTTACCATATGATTGAATTCGAAAGCTTCTTTTATCGTAAGAATATCCGCAAACAAGGCTACTTCTATCATATCCTCAAAACCCATCATCCTTAGAGCAGTCCTTAACTGTCCCATGGTGACATCCTCTCCAAACTGACCAATGATTGCCGGCGCAACCGTGGCATAGACTGGTATTTTTTCATTTTTGAGCATATCAATCATAGGCATAAATTCGATTTTATCCGCTATGCCTCCAAAATCACACTTTGCAATACAATACCCACATTCTAGACATTCTCCCTTTTCTTCTTGAGGATGCTTTGTTCTGGTATAAAGCTGCGTTTCATATTTACCTTGGGATACACACTCACAGCCATGGGTTTCGCAGTATTGACACGGACCTTCTATTTGATTCACTACAGGTCTTTTAATCGCCTGACTCTCTTTCATCAAATCCAACTCATGCTCAAATACCCCTCTACCGTTAGGGTTTAATCCCATAGCCATCCTAATGTGATCCTTTATAAACGGCATCTCATCATCAGTAAACTCATATTTTACCTTTATCTCTTCTGCCAAAACCTCTAAATCAGATATAGTATTTAAACTACCATTCCAATACCTCTTCACGAGTTCACCAAAAATATACATGCGTTTTTCATTAAAATTAATATATTTATTTTTCACATTAAGCACTCCTTGTCAATATACCCATTTATCCATTTTTTCTATTGAATACCCGAAGATAATATTTAGTATTGCCACAAAAAAAACGACTATTCTCTTTATATCTCAGTCTTCTTATTCTATCTGATAAAATATGCCCGTTCTCTGGCGGCGCTACTCTTAGTTAAGGCTTGTTTTTAAAATGAAATATGTAGTACAATAGGATTGTCTAAAAAAAATCAGAAATCAAAAGATCGGAGGTATTTGTACAATGTATAGTGTTCAAGAAATTACACCACAAGTATTTTGGGTCGGAGGAAGTGACAGACGGCTTGAACGATTTGAAAATATGTTTCCTCTTCCAAACGGTGTTTCATACAATTCATACCTTATTACAGACGAAAAAACCGCATTAATTGATACAGTTGATGCATCCATTAGTGCATTATATCTTGAAAATGTCACCCATGTATTAGATGGCCGTCCACTAGATTATTTAATCATCAACCATATGGAACCAGATCACTGCGCGAGTATTGAAGAGATTGTAAGGCGTTATCCAGAGGTACAGGTTATCGGCAACAAAAAAACTTTCCAGTTCTTCGAACAGTATTATAGTCTTGATATATCTGCTAACTGCCTTGAAGTGAATGAAGGACATGAGTTATCCCTTGGCAACCACACGCTGCGCTTTTACTTAGCCCCTATGGTTCATTGGCCAGAAGTCATGGTGACTTATGAAATCTCACAGGGTATTCTTTTTTCTGCTGATGCCTTTGGGTCCTTTGGTGCCCTGTCCGGCAATCTGTTCGCAGATGAGACAGACTTTGAAAACGCCTTTGCAGATGAAGCCAGACGTTATTATGCCAATATTGTAGGCCGTTATGGTATGCAGGTACAAGCACTTCTTAAAAAGTTTACCAGCGTTGACATTCATATGATTTGCTCTCTCCACGGGCCTATATGGCGCAAGGATGATATCTCATACATTCTGGATAAATATGATAAGTGGAGCCGTTATGCCCCTGAGAAAAAAGGTATTGTCCTTTTTTATGCCTCTATGTATGGCAATACAGAAAATGTAATCAATGCCTTGGCTAATAAACTTGCTAAACTTGGTGTGCAGGATATGCGTCTGTATGACGTTTCCAAAACTCATCCATCCTATATCATCTCTGATGTTTGGAAATATAGTCATATGGTCATTGCTTCCCCGACCTACAATATGCACCTTTATTTTGTAATGGATTCTCTTTTAAGAGAAATGTCTGCTCTCGGAATTAAAAATCGTAAAGCTTCTCTTATCGGTAACCATACTTGGTCCAGTGCTGCTCTTAAAAACATGCAGGAATTGGTTGGCACAATGAAAAATATTGAAATTGTCGGTGCGCCTCTAGATGTTCGCTCTACACTAAAACCTGATAGGGAATCTGAGCTGGATACACTCGCTGATGCTATCTATGCCTCTTTATCAGAAGTATAAACGCAAGGTAAAAAAGTCCCTCGGATGTTTATCCGAGGGATTCTGTAAATGATTATTTTTTTATAAATACTGTTATTAAAATGTCTGTGCTTTCAAAAAGGCCATTTTTCTCTATTCGCTCCACTGCTTCCATATTGGTAATGATTATAGGTGAAACTGTAGATTTAGCCCTCTCCTTCACTAGCTCCAAATCAAAGCTTAGAAGACTCTGTCCTCTTTTTACCTTATCACCTTCAGCTACCAGATTCTTAAAGCCTTCTCCTTTCATATCTACTGTATCTAGCCCTACATGAATAAGAAATTCAACACCTTCTTTGGTCCTGATGCCAATGGCGTGGCCTGTTTCTGCCATTACAATAATCTCGCCATCTGCCGGTGAATAGACCTTGCCTTCTGTTGGATAGATGGCTACCCCATCTCCCATATACTTTTGTGCGAATACATCATCCGGCACTTCAGTAATATCAACAATCTTCCCCTTTATTGGAATACCCATCTGAAGCGGACTATTTTTCTTTTTACTGAATAAACCCATTCTTTCTGCCTCCTAATATGCTCTAGTATCAAGTTTTTTTAGCCTCTTTCCAACCTAATTCCTGCACCATTTTTAATACAATATATAATCTCGATATACTCTTCTTTAATATGTCCAATGACATTCACCCGGTCATCCTGCGGAAGCTCTTTCCGAATGATTTGAATCTCTCCTGAATACCTGCCGTAGTGCTTGTTGTCCATCGTAATTGCTCCAGCATATCTTATACTGCAATGGTTGGGTTCTTGAAGCGCCCCTTCACAGGAATATTCCCTTGATTCCTTCAGCCTCATCAGGGACGCAGGTGAATCTACCCGAATGGTAAAACATTTCCCATACAAATAGTCATATTGCGCGTCTAAAACTGCCGGAACAACAATAATGCCATCCTGCTCATAAGCCTTAATAAGTGATTCCTGCTTTTCCGAAAGCTGTACGTCTCCTATAAAAATGCCATCTATATTAAAATTTACCGCAAGATCCAGATACCCTATATAGGGAGGCATCTTTCTATGTTTTTCTAAAGTTGGCAGCCCTTCTTCGATAGGCCCTCTTTTTATTTCATCTCCTGGTATAAAAGCAAGCACCTTGATACCCATAGCCTGAAGTTCCTTATTGACACAGCTGAAATACCCCTCATCCAACCCTGTTTCAGGTCTTGGATAATAATTATGCATGGCATAAATTTGTTTCCCCGCATCAACCAGTGCTTTTGCTTCCAAGCGATTAACTGTAGAGGCATTAAAAGCTATACCAAAGTGCGCGTGAATACCTAAAATTTCTTTCAAACTAAAGCCATAATCTATTCTCAAAATGTCTAACCCCATATCCTGTGCAAAACTATTGATGTCCGTGTAATCAAAAAACTTAAGTGTCTTTGGAGATACGTCACCAATAATAAAAAATCCTGCTTCTTTTAGAAAATGACATAATCCTCTCGCCTTTTGAGTGTACTCAGCATCTAACTCTTCTTGGATGTGAAAGGAGGTAAAGACAAAGGTTTCTTTTATCCCCTCCTTAAGAAGTCTTTCTTTTTGCCACTCTAAAGTACTGACATAAACGGATCTTCCTAACTGATTAAACATTTGCTATATCCTTATCTTTAATGAACAAGTATGTAACGATAAAACCTCCTGCATAGGCGATAAAAATCCCTAGGACATAGTTCACCATAGAAGCTGGCTGCATGACTGCAATGGCCACCAGACCTGATGGTCCCCACGCAGATGCCAACACCTTTGTTGCCATAACGAATGCACCGCCAAAACCCGCTCCAAGACCTGCTGTAATAAAAGGTTTGCCTAGTGGAAGTGTTACCCCATAAATAAGCGGTTCACCAACACCTAAAATACCTGCTGGCAGTGCCCCTGCGATAATCTTTTTCATCCTATCATTTTTAACCTTTTTAGCTTTAAAGTAAATAGCAATAGCCGCTCCTACCTGACCTGCCCCTGCCATCGCAAGTACTGGGAATAAACTCACTCCCCCAAGAACTTCCAGCTGTATGGCATAGATTGGAATGAGACCATGATGTAAGCCTAATAACACCATAGGCAAAAAGGCCGCTGACAAAATATATCCGGAAATAATGCTGACAAAGGTATTATCTGAATTAATAAATACACTTAAGCCTTTTACCAGCCAATCTGATAGAATACCTGATACAGGCATGATCACACACACAAAGACAACGCCTACCACCAATAAGGATACTAGGGGGGTTACGATAAGATCCAGTACATCGGGTACTCTTTTTCTCACCCACTTCTCCACTTTGGCAAGGATATATACCCCAATAATGACCCCAATGATACCGCCTTTTCCTGTTGTCAGTATAGAATTGAGCGCATTTTCTTGATCTAATAGACCAAAAACTCCTGAAATATCATTAATTAATGCATTAATTGAAATGGCACCAATCATACCCCCTAGCGCTTCTGTTGCTCCAAATCTCTTGGCTGCATTAATGCCTGTATAGATTGCAAAATACCCAAGGAACCCAGTTCCAAGCAAGGAAAACATCATTCTTGTTACTACCCAAAATTGATTGTCCGCAGCTAGTGTGCCATTTCCCAAAAGCGTATTGAGTAAAGAACCTAAACCGTTGAATATACCCGCCGCTATGATAGCTGGTATAAGTGGGATAAAAATACCTGCGATAGTTTCTAGCGCTTGCTTTCCTTTACTTTGTTTCTTCCCTGCCTTAATTGTCTCTTTGTTAGCCTTCCAGTCTTCTTCAACCGCTGCATCTTTAGCCACACCATGTTCTTCTGCTACAATGTCAAGAATCTTTTTAGCTTTCCCAGGTCCTACGACTACCTGAAGGGTTTCAGCCTCTACTACACCTAAAACACCCTCTGTTTTCTTAAGCTCTGCAATATCTGCTTTACTTGAATCTTTTAGTCTCAAGCGAAGCCTTGTCATACAATTTGTTGCCGATGAAACATTGGTTTTGCCTCCAACCAGCTCTAAGATTCTGGCTGCTAATTGATTGTTACTGATAGCCATAGTGCACACACTCCCCTTAATAATATATTTTAAAATTATTCATTTATTGCCTTTCTTATATGACCTTGGGCTGCCTTTAATTTCTCACTAGCCCTGCCTGCATCACATCCTAATAAAATCATGACAATAGCCAGTTTCACACTGCCCTTTGCCTCTATGAGCGCATCTTTTGCAGTTATGCGGTCTACTTCTGTTGCATTCATAATAATATTTTCAGCCCGGGTCTCTAGTTTTTGATTAGTCTGCTGAACATCTACCATCAAATTTTTATACACCTTACCTACGCCTACCATAGAAAGCGTGGAGATCATATTTAATACCATTTTTTGAGCAGTCCCCGCTTTTAATCTGGTTGATCCTGTGAGAACTTCTGGTCCTGGTACCACTTCAATGGCCATGTCCGCATGACCCCCTATGAGAGAATCTTTATTACAGGCCACTGCTGCAGTGGCACATCCCAGTTGTTTTGCATACTGCAGTCCGGCTATCACATAAGGTGTTCTGCCGCTGGCAGCTATGCCAATAACGATGTCCTTACTGGTAAGTCCAATCTGCTTAAGGTCATCAACTCCCAGTGTCTCGCTGTCTTCTGCACCTTCTACCGCTTTGATAAAGGCCCCTTCACCTCCCGCAATCAGCCCAACAACCTGTTCAGGTGAAGTTCCAAAAGTAGGCGGACACTCAACCGCATCCAAAAGCCCTAGTCTTCCGCTGGTTCCAGCCCCCATATAAATCAGTCTTCCATCCTTTTTAAAAGATTCTATGACTGCCTTTACGACCTTCTCTATCTGAGGAAGTTCTTTTTTAATAGCCCCAGCTACCTGCGCATCTTCTTCATTCATTGTCACTAGCGCATCGTATAGAGACATGGTATCTAACTCTTGTGTTTTATTGTTTCTCTGTTCTGTTGACATCCCTTCTAAATCAAGCATGAGGATCCCCCTTTTGAATGTGTGTTTTTGAGATTTGTTCCAATGATTTTTCATATTGTGTATTTACATAACCTGTATATAAGATATCAATAATATTTAGCTGCGATATCCTAGAAGACATCGCACCGCTCCGTACAATAGCTTCATTAGCTGCAACGAAGATATTGTAATCACATAGCAATGCAAGGGGCGACGATCCATACCGGGTAATAGATATGATCTTAGCACCAGATTCTTTCATAGCTTTGGCACATTCAATCATCTCTGTTGTCTGTCCAGAATAAGATAAAATAATACCTACATCCTCTGGTGACATATACCTAGCTGTCAAGAGCTGCACATGCCAGTCATCATTGACCGTACACCGCTTATCCAAACGCATCAATTTTAACTGAGCATCTTTGGCAACCAGCAGGGATGAGCCCATACCAAACAAGCAAACATTCTTACATCTGCCAAGAAGCTGGATACAGCTCTTAATGACTTCAAAATCAATCAGCGACTTGGTGTCCTCTAAGGATATAATGTTCTTATAAGTTACCTTATCCACGATTTCTTCAATGCGGTCAGCCTTAGTGATTTCCTTTTTTTCCTCCTGCTGGCTATGCTTCCTTACGGCCATTTCGTATATCAGTGCCCTAATAAAATCCTTATACCCCTTAAATCCATTTTTTTGGCACATACGTATCACAGAAGAAGGTGAAGAAAAAGTTTGCTCTGCCAGCTGGTAGATAGTCATCGCTGAAATAGCTTCGACATGTTTCAGAATATAGGCAATAATGGTTTTTTCAGTTAGACTGGCCTCGTTATTATATTCTCTCAATCGTACTAATACACTTTTCATCATACCTTCCTCTTTTACTCTTTATGTCTTAACTACCTTGCTTTATGCCTTCATTATAGCATTATGGATTAGGGTGTCAATTATCATACGCATTTATGAACTTTTGTTTCATATAATGATTTTTTTAGTATATTATTCTATAAATTATTGAAACTTTGCAGATTATTTAGGTATTTTAGATATAATTTACATAAAAAATACACTTATCAAAGATAAGTGCTAAAACTTTAAACAGCATACAGTGATAGAACATATTATCCTCTATACTGTACACATCTAATTCATTTCATTGATAATACCCACTACCCATCTGCATAGTCTTTCAGAAGCTTTTTGAGCCGTTGCCACAACTCTTTCATGGGAGTGTTTTACTTTTTGTATGCCTGTAGCCATATTGGTTATACACGCTATACCCAGTACATCTATACCCAAATAATTGGCAGCTATTGTTTCAGGCACTGTTGACATGCCTACAGCATCAGCACCGTGTCTTTCAATCATCACAATTTCGGCAGCTGTTTCATAATAAGGGCCCATAAATCCTGCATAAACCCCTTCTGCATACTGGATGTTTAAGTCTTCTGCGATTTTTTTAGCTTGATTCATCCATTCTATTTTATAAGGCTCTGACATATCTGGAAATCTTGGTCCAAATCTTTCATCGTTCATGCCTATCAAAGGATTGTCCCCAAACAGATTGATAAAATCCCGAATCAGCATGAGTGTCCCAGGTTCAAAACTTCTGTTAATCCCTCCGCAGGCATTGGTTACAATTATTTTTTCAATTCCCAGCTGTTTCATGACATATATTGGATACGTGATTTCTCTCATGGTATACCCTTCGTAGTAATGAAATCTACCTTGCATCAGCAGAACCTCTACCCCATTAATTGTTCCAAATACTAATTTGCCCTCGTGCCCCTTAACTGTTGATAGCGGAAAATTAGGAATGTCTGCATAAGCAATCTCTTGAGTTTCCTTTACTGCATCCACCAGATTCCCTAAACCCGATCCAAGGATAACTGCAATCTTTGGGATTTTATGAGTCTTTCCCTGTATATAACGAACTGACTCCATAACTTTATCGTACATTTTATTTCCTCCTGATATTTAAATGAACTGGCTGTTTTATATAGCGCTTTTCTTTAGTTTAACATAGATTGAGCTTTTCTGGTAGCCACCCCTTCTCCCCTCATTGAAAATGAAAAGACAGTTAATAGCTTTATCAATCAAAATACTGCAGATAAAGGATTGAAGCGAATCAAATCCTTTATCTGCAGTATTTATTTCTAAATCATTTTTTATTTTAGAGCTTCTTCAGCTTGGGTGTATGCAATGTGTAAACTGTCTGCTACTGACTTACATGTTAACTTGCCATCAATGGTATTTAGCCCTTTCATCAGTGCCGGATTCTCCAATAGCGCCTCTTTAATGCCCTTATCGGCAAGCTGTATCAGATAAGGTAAAGTTGCTGCCTCAAGTGCCAGCGTCGACGTCCTCGGAACAGCACCTGGCATATTAGCAACTGAATAATGAATAACTCCATATTTTTCGTAGCAAGGATCGTCATGGGTTGTTACCCTATCTATTGTCTCAATGGAACCGCCTTGATCAATCGCTACATCTACAATAACTGAGCCTTTTTTCATCGTTTTTACCATCTCTTCGGTTACGATAATAGGCGCACTGGCACCCGTTACTAAAACGGCGCCTACCAGTAAATCCGCTTTTTTTACTGCCTCAGCTACATTATAGGCATTGCACACAATCGTATCTACGCGGCCTGCAAAAATATCATCTAAATAACGTAAGCGAGGGATACTGATATCTAAAATAGTTACATGAGCCCCCATACCCACTGCCATCTTAGCAGCCTGAGTACCCACAACGCCGCCGCCGACAATAATGACTTCTGCTGGTTTGACCCCTGGTACCCCGCCAAGAAGAACACCAAGACCGCCATTATATTTCTGAAGGAGGTTTGCTCCGATTTGAATAGACATTCTGCCTGCCACTTCACTCATTGGAGCGAGTAGTGGCAATGAGCCATTTTCTAATTCAACCGTCTCATAGGCAATACCCGTCACTTTTTTATCAAGCAAAGCTTTGGTAAGTGGTTCATTGGGTGCTAAGTGCAAGTATGTATAGAGATTTTGATGAGGTTTAAACAAATCATATTCCGATGCTAAAGGTTCTTTAACCTTAACAATCGTCTCAGCTTTCTCAAACACTTCTGCACTTTTAGAAACAAGCACAGCTCCTGCCGCAGCATACTCTTCATCTGTAAAACCGCTGCCAATCCCAGCGCTCTGTTCTACAATCACTTCATGACCTCTCTTTGTCAAAATGCTAACCCCGCCTGGTGTTAACCCCACTCTGTTTTCATTATTTTTAATTTCTTTAGGTAATCCGATAATCATCCCTTATGCTCCTTTCATTTTCCTGATGGCAATTCCGATGGACAAATTGAATAGTTGTTTTTTGTTGTTTTTAATACAACATTTGTATAAGTCTTGATAATGCCTGGCACACTTTTAACCTTATTCAAAATCTTTTCCAGCGATTCTGGATTATTAGTTACAATCTTAATCATGTAATCATAATTCCCTGCGATGTAATGACACTCTAAAATGTCATTTTCCTCATTAACAAACTTCAAAAAGTTATCAATAAACTTAGGGCTTTCAAGACTTATAAACATCAGTGCCGTGAGTTCCTTGTTAAAATGCTTTCCACTAATAATTGTTGTGTACTGATTAATGACCCCACTTCTTTCGAGCTTCTTAATCCGTTCACCAACTGCTGAGACAGAAAGATTAATCTTACTGCCTATTTCTGATAGGGATTCTCTTCCATTTTCCTGCAGTTCCTTTAAAATAGCTAAATCAATTGCATCCATCATTTCACCCCAAAAATTATAGTCTAAATATAGCATTATACAAAAAAATAATCAATATTATTAGATTATTCCCGTTATTTTTTCTGTTATATCTCATTTTAACATGTTTTTTATCGTTTACCACTTTGAAATATCCTATGAAATAAATTTTTTCGGTTTGTAGCACCTAGCTAGTCTGCTAATCACCATGGTCTCTTATTTTTCAGCCAGCCATGCTTCTCCCAGTGAGCAACATCTACAGGATTAAACCCATATTTCTTGTGTACGAACCGCATCATATAAAATAATGCTTTTACCTTTAAAGAAGGCCTAACATGGCTGCTTTTTTTCTTTATTTTTAAAGCAAGTCCTTGTACTTGGTTTTGGATTTCTAATTTCTTTTTATGACTTACATCCTCCCAGTGAATCGCAGCAACATTTTTTCCATAGCTATAGGTCTCGGCTATCCCCCAAAAATCTGTACTGTCTTTGATGTCTTTGATTGCAGATTTCGTTCCTGCCCCCGCTGCTGTAGAAATAATCAGTGCTTGCTTATGAAACATCTCCGCGCGAGGCTGATGGGCCATCCACTGATACCCGAAATGATCAAGAAAAGCCTTCATCTGCCCTGTTGTATGATAAACATAGACAGGGGATGTAAATAGTATAAGATCTGATCTGAGCATAGCCTCCAGAATGGGTTTCAGGTCACCATAATCTGGACAACTTGCGTAATCTTCAAAACACTTAAAACATCCCCTACAGTAGTTTGAGGCATCTTTGGGCAGAAAAAATTCACTGAGTTCATCCTCCTCTAAAAGCTCTTCGATAAATTGTTTTGCAATATTGTAAGTACATGACTTGCGCTGCGTTCCATAAATTACCGTGATCTTCATCCTCTCACTCTCCTTGTCTCATATCGTTATCCCTAACCGTTCCTATCTTTCATATCCTCATCTTACTTCAATCTTCCAAATAGTTCAATAAATAGTCTTATAGGTTTTTTATTCATTCCTATAATAATACCCTTTAAAACAAAAAGAAGTACCGCTGCCTTCTCTGCCGATACTTCCTTTTGCTTTATGGGATATTACTTAACATTCTTCAATAAATTGAACCACTTCTCTATTAAACTTATCTCGTTCATCATAAAACGTAGCATGTCCGCTGAACTCAAAAGGAACAAGTCTTGAATTCTTAATACTTTTTCTTTGCGCCTCTGCTAAAGGAAATAAGCATACTTTATCATGTATACCCTGAATAATTAAGGTTGGCGTTTGTATTTCAGTAAGGTCACGAAATAACCCCTCTTCGCCTAACCAAGTGTACGCAACTGCCGCTGTAGCCCACGAGGCTGCTTGTAAGCCTAATCTAAAAAACCAATCGGATAAGGCTTCCGTTATATACTGAAAGAAAAATATATTTCCAAAATCTCTTAACATTTGAGGACGGTCATTGTATGTTCCGCTAATAATATTTTCTACATCTTGTTTCTTTAAACCATAGGGAAAATAAGGTCTTTGGATAAGACTTGGGGCTGCAGCATCACACAACACCAGTTTCGACACCCCATAAGCCTGATGTCTTGCCATATATCTAACCGCTATTGCTCCTCCTGTTGAATGTCCAATTAAGGTGACATCCTTTAATTTAAGTGCTTCAATGACACATCTCACATCATCAGATAGACGGTTATAATCATACCCTGCAAAAGGTCTGTCTGATCCTCCAAACCCTCTCTGATCTAATCCAATACATCTATAGCCCAGTTTAGGAAGCTGATTGAGCTGATACTCAAACAAATCATGACTTCCTGGCCAACCGTGCAGAAATAATATGACTTTTTTGCCTTCTGGATTAAGATCTTCTAAATAAACTTTTACATCTGGTTCAACCATTACATAATATCCCAAGACACTACCTCCACCACAAACAATTTATTACCATTTTATTCCTTTTTAGGAAGTTTCGTGAATGTTATAGTGTTTATTTTAATTTAACTAAAAACTGCTCAAAGAACCAGCCATAGATTTAAAACAAGGTTAAACCTAATTCTTGAAAATCCATGATATCTCCATATACTTATGTCAATATAATGTCGAGGCTACAACTAACTCATATTAAAAAGGAGATTTAAAATGTTCAAAAAGATGATATCGATGTATCTGGTTTATGTTGTTTACTTTTTAGGAGTGGGAATGACTTCAAGCGGTATAGTATTAATGCCGTTTAATCCAATTAGGTATGCCATTATATTAGCTACAGGGCTATGCCTATTTAGTACTGGTACATTCATTAACGAGTTTATCATTGACCGTAAGCAGATGTCAGTGTTGAAAATTCTTAAACTTGTTATTGTCTCACTTCTGCTGGCCATTGGCATCGGAATGATAAGCGGAGGTATTTCTCATTTCAAAGAAAGCCCAATTTATGCTTCTTATTTAATTCCCCTAGGTTTTATAATATCTATCATTAGCTTTTTTATTAAAAACGCCTATATCTTATCAAAAAAACAATTACAGATATTCGGAATAGGAATATTAACAACAACAGTTATACTTTATGGAACTTTATCCATTGCAGCAACTCACTATTTAGATAACAGCAATGTAAAAAAGGGCGGGGATATTTTTATGGATACGCATTAACAAATATTCAACAATTAAAATAAATGAAGTGGACTCTATCTCAAGTAGAATACTAAAAAAATGAGCCAACATTGAATCCCAAGGATTTGATGTTGGCTCGTCTTAATAGTTACTGTATCTGGTGTTGCTATGATAGATAAAAATTTAATATTCTCCATATTCACCTCCTGTATTTTTTATTGCAATATGATCAATTAAGGTTTGATACTATGTCAAGAAAATGGACACTACAAACAAAGTATTTTAGCTAGCTAACTTTCTTTGTCTGTAGTACTCCTTTTCATATGTAATTGGTGATAAATAATTATTTGCTCCATGAATTCTTTTATAGTTATAAAAACTTACAATGTAGCCTAAAATACTTGTTTTAGCTTGTTCAAGGGTTCTGTAATTTTCATGGAAAATGAGTTCTCTTTTAATAATGCTGTGAAAAGATTCTATACAGGCATTATCATAGCAATTGCCCTTACGGCTCATACTTACAGTGATTTTATTCTTTTTAAGAATGGCTTGGTAATCTTTTGAGCAGTATTGGCTGCCACGATCTGAATGATGAATCAGTCCTGGTTTAGGAGGTTGCCTTCCTATAGCTCGTTTGAGTGCAGTGATAACCAGTTCTTTAGTCATCCTTTTATCCATAGCCCAACCAATAATGCGTCTTGAAAATAAGTCCATAACGCTTGCTAAATAAAGCCATCCTTCCCTTGTCCAAATGTAAGTGATATCAGTTACCCATACTTTACCAGGGGCACCTGTTTTAAAATGCTGATTAAGCAGATTTGGATATACTGGGAGGTTGTGATGAGAATTTGTAGTAGCCTTGTATTTCTTCACTGTCTTAGAACGCAGGTTATTTTCTTTCATGATATTTGAAACAGTCTTTTGACTTACGGCTTCGCCACTTCGATTCAGTATCTTAGTAATCTTAGGACTGCCATATATCTTTCTTGATTCAATATGAATACGAATGATTTTAACTACAAGCGTAACTTTTCTTAATCTTTGTTTAGAAGGCTTGCGTTTAAGCCATGAATAATAACCACTTTTTGAAACATCAAGAACTTGGCACATCTTTGATACACGAAATTCGTGCCGATGTTTCAATATAAAGCCATAGATTACTTCTGGCTTTTTGCAAAGATGGCCGTTGCTTTTTTTAGAATAGCATTTTCTTCTTCTAAGTCTTTAAGGCGCTTTTCAAGTTCTTTAATTCTTTTATCCTCAGGCTTTAAGTTGCCACTGCCTACAAAACTTTGGTCTTGATCTTGACGATATTGCATTATCCATTTGCTTAATGTTTGCTGTGCAATGTCGAGTTCGCGGGATACTTCAGACGCTTTTTTGCCTTCTTCAACAACTTGCTTTACTGCATAAACCTTGAATTCTTTATCATAATTTTTAGCCATATGTGATCACCTCGTTCTATTAGTTATTTTTATTATAACTAAAAACTCAGTTTTCTGTGTCCATTTTTTATACTAGCATCACCCGTATTACAACATATTCTATAATCATATGATAACTGATTATAATACAGGTTATACTGCTTATATCTTATAGTATAACTTTTCAGGTAAAATTTTCAATCCTTTAAGGGTTTTTACAAGCTACTCGCTTCTATCGCTTTTTTTATAAATACTGCAACTTTTCTTCTCCCCTAAGCATCTCCACAATCTTTTTAACATCCTGTGCAGATTCCTTGTTGCAGATTAGCACTACATCTTTTGTTTCCACAACAACCAGATTTTCTACACCTATTGTGGCTATCAGCCTTTCCGAGGAGTAAATAATACAGTTTTTTGTGTCAAGATTAATATGTTCACCACAAACCACATTCCCTCTTATATCTTCATCATGCAAAACTCCTAGAGTGTCCCAACTTCCTATGTCATTCCATATAAATTCACCCGTCAGCATTAATACCCTGTCTGAATGTTCTATGATACCGGAGTCTATCGATATACTCGGTATAGTGGGATATACCCTCCCTATTGTTTCGTACTCCTTTTCTGTACCCATACTATCTGCTATTTCACAAAGCTTCTCATATACTTCTGGAAGATATCTTTCAAATTCTTTTAGTATTGTTGAGACCTTCCAGATAAATATGCCGCTATTCCATACATAATCTCCAGAATTAATATAGGCCTTCGCTGTTTCAGAATCTGGTTTCTCCACAAACTGTATGACATCTTTGGCCGCTCTTTGTGCAAATCTATCATACTTGATATACCCATATCCAGTGGAAGGGAATGTGGGTCTAATACCTATAGTCACAAGCTTGTCCTGTAAATAAGCCACTTCTTGCGCCTGTGTAACTACCTGTGCCAAAGCCTCCTCATTTTTTATAAAATGATCAGATGGAAATACACACATTATCCCGTCACCATACTTTTTCATGATTTTAAAAGCTGTATAACCTATACAAACCCCAGTATTTTTTGAGACTGGCTCACTAAGTATCTGATCTCTTGAGATATATTCAGCCGTAGCTTCAGCGATAATTTCACTCTGCAATGCATTGGTAACAACAAAAATATCTTTTTTATTAATAAAACGACTCACTCTTATAATAGTTTTATTAATCATCATCCCCTCTCCATTTAAATTCAAAAGCTGTTTAGAAATATTTTGTCTACTCAAAGGCCAAAAACGAGTCCCACTGCCTCCTGCCATAATCACTCCATACATTTTCATGAATAACACCCCTTATCTGACATAAATTAAATTCAACCCATTTAATTTTTAAATATTAATAACTTGCTAATAAAATAGTTCAGTAGAATTACGACGGTATACGCAGTTAATTTTGCTATTATATCATTGATAAAGCAAATTTCAACTGTAGTATACAAAATAACTACTTCAACAAGCAGTGATGTTGTTCTTCCAGCTACAAACAAAATAAATTCTGCAACAACTTTTTTCAAATGCCAGTTCATAGAAAAAAACACAAACAACTTGTTCATAATGAAAGCAAAACTGATAGTGACTATCCATGAAATCAAGTTGCTTGTGACATAATAAATATCCAGTACTCTAGTAAATAAAAAATAGCAGCTGTAATTTATGATTGTACTCATTATTCCAAAAATGATATATCGTATGATTTGCTTATACTGACTATATAAACTCTTTATCATATATTAATCTCTAGATGTATATAGGTTTTTCTTAAATAAGAGCTAAGCCATTTACTTTCATCACTCATCATCCAATTTATCATCCTCTTGATTAGAATAATTCTCATCACGGTTTCTATCTGCACCACCTATATTCTCCGCTGCTTTTTTAAATCTACCTTTATTTCTTATGACTTTGATTAAAATTAAAACACCTATAAAAATAAATATGACACCTATACTCAGTATCCACAACGGTATATCGGAATTCTCCTCAACAACATATTTTATTCTTTCTAACGTAAGAGGCACTTTATTATCTTCCTCAGTGTATTGAGCCTCAAATGTATAATTTACTATACCACCCTGTATATCTACTATAGAAATTTGCTTATCCAACTCACTAAAAAGTTTTCTGTCTTCTAGAAATTTTGCTACATAAGTCTGTATACTTTTATCATAGGCAATGACATATATCTTTTTATCAAAATTCCAAGGAGAACGTGCGACTTGAAAAATCATTTTACTTTTTAAAACTTCTGATGATAGTGCCAATTTGTTATTAATTAAAAAACTCTCCTTATGTGGAACAACCCCGAGAGTTCTACTTATTTCTTCAGGAAGCCGTAGTTCATCAAATGAACCTATAAATATCATGTTCCTATTTCTATCATTTTTACTTATAATATCTGATGATCCTGAGACTAAATAATCAAAAGCATTGCCACTCATTTGCCCCATTCTTGTTGATAAAATACTTATTATATTTAATAATTCAGTATCATAGTAGGTTGGCATACCTATTAAAACATCACTGTTGGCATTATTATAAAATCTACTGAAATAGGGAAAACCTCTAAGTGTAGGAATTACTCCTTTATCATTGGGTTCAAAATAGATCTCTGATCCTTTGTCGATTACTGTCCATGCCGTATCTGAAAAGTCTTTAGAACAGTCTATTTTTCCAAGATAATTATAAACTTCTATTCTAATTTCTATCGTTTCATCGCTACGTACATCTTTTGGTATTTTTACCTTCAAGTTTCCCCCTTCAGCGTTGGACGCAGAAAGCTTCACACTATCACAAGCTACGTTGTTAAAATATATAGTAAGTAGGGAATTATCAGAAAGCAGCGCTTTCGAATGCGCAAACTTCAAATTTACATAGGACTCTTCTCCACTCACTATACCACTCGGCTGTCTAAAATAAAACGTTGCCCTTTGATGAAACGCCCCCTTTAGGTTAACTGTCTCATATCCAAAATCCTTAAATCTATAGAATCCTGTTTCATTTGGTATCATGTCATTGGCATCATTATCATTTATATTTGAAACTATAATAAGCTGCTCTTCAAGTATCTGATCCAAATACGTCCTGTTTGAAAAAAATTCAACCGCCTTATCAAGACCAATTTCATCTTTTCCAGTTATGAGTACCTTATTATCTTCTACAGCAAGAAACCCCTCTGAAGCACTTAAACTTGTTGGCAAGCTTGGTACTAAAGAATCTGCCCAATTATCAATTGTACCTATATAGAGCTTATTTCTGATTGAATTCTCAGATGGCACATCTATGGAAACCTTATTTCTAATAAAGTCCTTATCCCTGCCATTTGCGCCCACTGCTGATGCTACCTTTAACATTCCCTGCAAAACTGACTCCTCAGCATTATCCGGAAGTATATACTCATTCTGCATACTGTATTTATCATAAAAATAATCATAAAAATTA
>JARBTY010000232.1 GCA_029239935.1 Clostridia bacterium
TTTGATGTGATTAATTTGGCATCTTCCACCATCTCTTCAAGGGTCTCAGGTGCTTTTTCAATACCTGCTTTTGCAAAAATATCTTTGTTGTAAAACAAACGACAAGTTGTGGCAGCTGTAGGTACATAATAGGTCTTACCATCAATAACATTCATTCCATTTACCATGGCCGAACCAAAAGTTGCCTTGAACTCTTCATCCATAAATGGTGTGATGTCAGCATATTTTCCTGCATTCACATAGTTCGTAAACATCTGCTCCTGAAAAACAAACATATCAGGTGCATCTCCATTTTGGAAAACCATATCTACCGCTTGCACATAGTTGTCTGAATAGATTTCATAAACAACCTCGATATTATCTGTATTTGTTTTGTTGTACTCATCAATTTTGGCCTGTTGGAACTGAGCATCATGTCTGTCCTTTGTCCACACAGTAACAATTGTTTTTTCTCCGGGAGCTTCCTCCGTGCCTTTTGCTTCTTCTTTGCCAACTGCTGCTTCCTGTGTTGCCGTCTGCTCGCTA
Source organism: Clostridia bacterium (assembly GCA_029239935.1). The sequence continues at coordinate 526 of JARBTY010000232.1, forward strand.
CTGCCCTTTGAACTGCCACAGCCTGTGAGTGTACTAAAAGCCAAAGCTGTTCCCATGGTGACCATCATCAATTTTTTAAATTGTTTCATAGGTAAAATCCCCCTTTATATTTACGCCTTTTGCGTTTGGTATCCTTATTTTAACCCACTTTTTGTATTTACAAAATCCACTATATGACTATGGAATGTATAATATCTGATGTATCCATCTTATACTATACTTCCCTGTTTTCTCAAATTCTCCTGCAAACTTTTTATGTTTATTTCTCTAAATTCCTGATTATTTTTTGTACAGATAGCCGCCGCCATACCCGCTGCTTGACCCGTTGCAAAACATGCCGGCATCACCCTCACTGAGCCCATCATTGTCCGGTCTGAGGAAATAGTCCGTCCTGCAACAATAAGATTTTTAATACCTTTTGGCAGTAAAGCCCTAAATGGAACAGTATAGTACTCCCCGTTTTTATATTTAGACGTTACATATTCTCCTCCGCTTAAGTCATACTCTGCATCTTCTAGTTTCGCTGCATGTCTGTCAATAGGATAAGCATAACGGGCAATAGCATCCTCAAACTGCATACGGTTATCGTAATCTTGTTTTGTCAGTTGATACTCTCCAACAATACGCCTTGATTCTCTGAGCCCTATATGAGGACCGCTCGAAACAAGCACTGCTTTTTCAGCACCAGGAACATATTTACGCAAGAACCTAATCATTTGAGGGATCTTTGACCTTGCTTCAATTTCTGCCCTTGTTAAGTCGGAAGCACGGAGAGGATAAAAGTCATAGACATGCCCGAAGTTAAACCCTGCTACACTGTCAGCTTGAAGTGCAATACCTGCAACATTTTTTTCTCCTTCTGGGAACTCTCCCGCCTCTTTAGCCTTCTTTGAAGCTACATTTAAATTGCCGTCTTCCCCGACTTCATTTGCATACTGCATAAAACGTTCTGTATCAAAGTTGGCTACTTTAAAACAAAGGGTTCCTGCCTGAACAAGCCCATTTTTATCACCGTATTCATAAGCACCTCCAGCCATCGCCACCAAATCTGCATCCCCTGTACAGTCTGCAAAATATTTTGCTTTAATAAGACGACTGCCTTCTTTGCTATGGACTGTGATTGATTCAACAAAACCATCCTGACACGTAATATCCGTTACATGGGTATGTAAAAGCACCTGACATCCGCTGCCAATAACGATTTCATCCAATACTCTTTTTAAAATCTCCGAATCAATAGGTACCCAGTCGAATGCCTTCATTCGATCAGGTTTATGATCATAAAAAGGACTTTCATATCCCTCTTTTTTCATCGCTTCCAGTACCTCAAGACCTATACCGCCTATGACCACTCCTTCCCCATTGCTGTAAGGACAAAAAGCTGGTACCAACGCATTGGTCGCCATGCCGCCTAAATAGCCAGCCTTCTCAATAAGAAGTACCCGCGTCCCATTTCTTGCTGCTGCAACTGCTGCCCCTATACCTGCCGGTCCTCCCCCAGCTACTACTAAATCAAACACTTCTTGTTCTATCATTCTCCTATCTCCTTTTCATCATCAAAGTCATGTCGTATTTTAATTATAAACGATAGATTTTATATTAAAGATATAATTAACGACATACTTGTGTTTGATATATGACAGAAAAGCATATGCAAAAAACACGGTATACAAGACTCATTCACCTTGTATACCGTGTTTTTTGAGATTGACTATTTTAAACTGATCTGTATCGTTCTTTGAATAAGAGCTGCCACTTCGGCTCTTGTGCTTTGTCCTTTTGGATCAAACATATTGTTAGCTTTACTACTAATGAGCCCCGCGTTTTGTGCTTGTGTTACAGACTTTTGTGCCCATGTGCTTACATGACTACTGTCGCCAAAAGCCTCTGGTTTAACTGCTGACGGTGTCAGCTCGTGACCTGAAAACGCTATATAGTTTGTGAGAATAACTGTAAGCTCTTCTCTTGTCACTGGTCTATTAGGGTCGAATTTGTTTGCTCCAACGCCACTCATAATACCTTTCTCTACGGCCCATGCCACATAAGGCGCATAATAAGCTTCCTTTTTGACATCTGTAAATGATGATGCTATCCCTGCAGTCTCCGCCTTTGCAAGTCTACCCAGAACGGTTACCAGCATGCCTCTTGTCATCTTGTCATTGGGTCCAAATGTATCACTGCCTGTTCCTCCAAAAATTTCTCTTGAAACAACAAACTCTATAACATCCTTTGCCCAGTGAGTCTGAATATCACCAAATGAAACTGCATTATAGCCAACCATATATTTTGAGAAATGATTGGTGATAAAATCAACTGTTTCTGTACCTATATTATAACTGCTTGTAACAGGTGTTATTTGATTAGCACCATTGAGGTAGTATATAACAACAGACTGACTTTTTTCACCTGTTTTGAGAGTGTAAGGAATCGATACTTTAACGGCACTATCCCCAAAAGAAGCTATTGTCTGCTCTCCATTTTTGATGGTGAACTCATACACAGGCCTATCTCCTGCTGTTTGCGGTAACTCTGACTTCTCAACTTTCTCCGCGTTAATCGTTATATTACCTTTCGCCTGAGAACTAATACTATTCATCACTTCAGGACTTAATGTAATACTTGCAATCTCCGTTTTAATGACAATATCAGTTTTGATACCCGCTGCTATTTGATTAAATACATCTTTTGTAAATTCTGCAGTTACCTTTGCTGCGCCCGCTGGTGATTCAATTTTGATTTCAACTGGCGTACCCTTTTCTACGTTTCCATCTGCTGCGGCTTTTGCTATTAGGCTGTCTGCCATTGCCTTTGTTACTTCTGCTTTTGCTTGTATAGTCTCTGGTACTGCTACTGGAGCTGCTGGAGGATTAGTATGACTTGACCCACCGCCACCTCCGCCACCACCACTAGATGGTACTTTAGCAAGGATTCTTCCTTCAAGCTGGGTACTTTGTGCAGTAATTCTGCCTTGTAATATCCCTTTTACATAGTTTTCAAAGATTACATCTAGAGAATCTCCGTTTGAAACAGTCTTTAATGCTTTGATTGCCTCATAGCCATCCCCGCCATTTGCCATAAAATCATTGGTTGCTAGTGTATACTTAGTGGTGTCATCATTAAGATTTAATACTTTATCGTTTATTGTAATCTTAGTGACTTTTGAACCTGCTGTTGCATTTGGATTGTATTCAAATTTCATACCTGAAACTTGTGGAAAACCACCCAAGGGTTCTGGTGCAGTTTTTACCCCGTTTTCTAATATTTGTTTGAGAGCTTTTGGTGTCACTTCTTTGACTACACCATAATTCCCAAAAGGTAACACTGCATTTAAATGCCCTTTTGTTACATCTCCAATTCCTATATTGGCTCTTAGTCCTCCGCCATTTGTAAGGGCTGTATCTGTGTGAAGTATCGTACGCATCGCGTCTGCTACAAGGTTGCCAAGGGGCATCTCTGCATTTCTTACACCCTTTGTAGTGGCACTTCCTCGACTACTGTCAAGAAGCACCTCCGAAACGCCTATCTTTTCATTAAACAATGCATTAACTGCTTCCATCATCTGGATTGCTCTCGCCTTAACAGCTACATCCCCGGTTATTGTTTCTGTTTCAGCTTTTGTGATGAGCTTAGCTGTTTTTGTTAAGACCTTTTTATCCCCATCTAAACTCAAGATAATCTGACCTATATTTTCTTCGTATTGCCCAGCACTGGCAATGAGAACCCCTTCAACCATTTCATTGGTACTAATATGGTCGTGGGCATCAATAATAACTGCTACATCTTCTTTTAGGCTGCCTGCCAATGCTCTGATATCAGCTCTGCTCACATGAGCAAGCCCAACAATAAGCTCAGCCCCATCCTCTTTAAGCTTTTTAATTGCCGCTTGTGAAGCTGGTAGATACGCTTTAAATTCTAAGGTTTCTACATTCACAGGGTTCGTTACAATAGGTGTTGTTTGAGTCGTAAGGGCAAAAAACCCTATCTTTACCCCATTTATTTCCCTAATAGCTGTCCCTGGTAAATAAGGGGTTTGATCAGCTTTATTGACAATATTTGCTGAAATAATATCAAAACCTTTTGTGGTATCTTGTGCGTATTCCTTTAATTTGGCACTGCCATAATT
>JARBTY010000233.1 GCA_029239935.1 Clostridia bacterium
ATACCGTCTGCCCGGCCCTCTATAACAAAACGGATATCCTCATAAGTGCAGATGTATTTTAGTACAACCTCACTCATATAATTATCACCCATAGATTTTTGAATTTTTTTATGAGCCTTGGTCCCAAGTACTGCTCTCGAGGAACTTATAACAGATGTGGCATCCAGATTGCCTTTTTTTAGGATAAATTCTATTAAATCTCGTACAGAAATATAAACTGTGCCATCCGATATACGCATATGATTTCACCACACATATAATATTTTTAAAGCAAAAGCTGAAGTTTAAAGGACCGTCCCCACAATATTCTTCCGGGAGTGTATAAAACGTGGATATGTGTCAATAATTATACTAGTTATTGAAGTATAAAGAAAAATTGAGCGTGTGCAGGGGGAAATATTATGAAAATAATGATTGAAAACTTATTATCTAAACTAAAAAATCATAAAAAAGGTATCTATATTTTATTTATTGTAGTCTGTTTACTTACTATTTGTAAAGTCACCGTGGGTAATTATTCACAGGCAGTTACCACCGCCCTTTCGGATAAGGTGATGAGATTTCATGTTGTTGCTAACAGTGACACCACAGAAGACCAGCTCCTAAAACAGCAGGTGAGAGATGAAGTCATTGCTTACATGGAACCTATGCTCAGAGAATCCACAAGTCTTGATCAGACAAGAAAACTCATTCAAGATAACCTGGTAAAAATACAACATATTGCAGAAAAAGTAGTCAGTAAATGGGACAAGGGATATCCGGTATATGTAACGGTTGATTATGCCAATTTTCCAACCAAGGAATACGGAGATGTGGTCCTGCCGGCCGGAGAATATGAAGCCTGCAGAATTATCATCGGAGAAGGGAAAGGCGAAAACTGGTGGTGCGTGATGTTCCCGCCATTATGTTATATAGATGCAGCCAGCGGTGTAGTGCCTCTTGAGGGCAAAGAAGAATTAAAGCAAGTGCTCAATGAGGAACAGTACAATCTAGTTGCAAATCATAAGGAAAGGCCTTATCAAATACGATTCAAGATAGTTGATACCGTAAACGGCTACTTACACAAATCAGACTACAAACAAATTCCTAAAAAGGAAAGGTAACAAAACAAACAGCAATTCTTAAAGAAGGGTCTTCAATTGACCGATATATCTTTAGAAAAGCTGTTTTCTTTTGATACTTCAATATTAGGTAGTTGAATATTATGGAAGAAAGTAATAGAATATAGTAAGCGCCGAACTAGATTATGAATACAATATAAGCAAAGGTTCTGTAAATTAGGAGGAACAAAATGAAAAAGAATATATTATTGCTATTTGGTGGATGTTCATCAGAGCACGAGGTTTCCCTCAAATCAGCAACTACAATTATAAACAACATAGATAAGGACAAATATGAGATCTATCCTGTTGGTATAACAAAAGAGGGGAAATGGCTTTTGTATAAAGGCAATGAACATGACTTTACAACAAATGTCTGGGTGAATAGTGGGATTCCAGCCATATTAAGTCCTGATGCAACCCATAGGGGATTATGGATTCTTAAAGATTCAGGACAAGATCCAGTACAGGTGGGGATAGACGTCGTATTTCCTATCCTACATGGGAAAAACGGTGAAGACGGAACCATACAGGGGCTCTGTCAACTGGCACAGATTCCTTTCGTTGGATGCGGGGTTTTGGCATCAGCAGTATCTATGGATAAAGCCTTTACCAAAATAGTTGTAGCCACCAAAAATGTGCCACAAGCGCAGTTTGTAGCAGTTAAAGAGAAAGAGCTTCAAGATACAGAAAAAGTAGTATCCAAAATAGAAGCGGCTTTTCCTTATCCTTATTTTATCAAGCCAGCGAATGCCGGCTCATCGGTAGGTATCTCAAAAGCTAAAAATAAATCAGAGCTTATATCAGGGTTGTATGAAGCGATTAAGCATGATAAAAAAATATTAATAGAAGAAACAATTATAGGAAGAGAAGTTGAGACGGCTGTTCTGGGAAATGACGAGGTACTTGTATCCGGAGTTGGGGAAATCCTTGCAGCAGCGGAGTTTTATGACTTTGATGCCAAATACAACAACGCCGCCTCAAAAACAGTTGTAGATGCTGATTTGCCAGAGGAAACCAAAGAACAAATCAGAAGTTATGCCAAAGAAGTTTTTGAAGCAGTGGAAGGTAAAGGCCTATCACGTATAGACTTTTTTGTTAAAGAGGATGGAAGTATTATCTTTAATGAAATCAACACCTTGCCAGGTTTTACCTCTATCAGTATGTACCCTATGTTATTTGGCGGAGTGGGTATTGAAATCAAAGAGCTTATTACAAACCTCATAGAACTTGCAGCATTATAAGGAGAAACACTATGGACAACAGACCAATAGGCATATTTGATTCAGGTGTTGGAGGTCTTACAGTAGTTAAAGAGGTAATGAACAACCTTGAAGGAGAATCGATTGTATACTTTGGTGACACTGCAAGAGTGCCTTATGGAAGCAAGTCGAAACAAACAGTAACCAAATTTTCCGCACAAATCATACGATTTTTAATAGAAGAAGATGTTAAGGCAATTATCATAGCCTGCAATACCGTTAGCTCTAACAGCATCGAGGAACTCAGGGAAATTTTCCCTGATATTCCGATGATAGAGGTAGTTGGTCCAGGAGTAAGTATGGCGCTAAACACCACCAAATCTGGTATAATCGGTGTGATAGGGACACAAGCAACAATACAAAGCAATAAATACCCTGAGCTGCTCTTGGCACACAATGAAGCACTCAAGGTATACGGCAAAGCGTGTCCGCTCTTTGTACCCCTTGTAGAAGACGGGTGGGCAGATCATGAAGTGGCTTATCAGGTGACAAAAGAATACCTAACACCTCTTCTAGAGAAGCAGATAGACTCCCTTATATTAGGATGTACCCATTACCCTATGCTTGCTAGGACTATAAAAAAAGTTGTGGGAAGCGGAGTTGAACTGATTAACCCTGCGGAAGAAGCTGCTAAACGCATGGAAGATATACTTATAAGAAACAATATGACATCGGCACTCAAAACACCTGACTACAGATTTTATGTCAGTGATTCCAAAGAAAGATTTAAAGAAATGGCTCAAATCTTTTTGAATAAGCCGATTGAACACATAGATACAGTGGCTATAGAAGAATATTAACAGCGTAATATACAAAACATAATAAGTAACGGTGGGTTTTTATGCCTGCCGTTTATTTTATCTAGGGCTGTTATAGATTCGGTGGCATGTCGCTTAGAAGGAGAACAAGATGAAAAACGTAAAAATTAAAGTTTATGATAAACAAATATATGAAACCCATGATGATACCAATGAAACAGAATTTGACGGACAACTGAGCTTTAGAAATGAAAGCGTCTATATCACCTATAAAGATCAAGAAATGGGTGTTACCACCATTATTAAAACAAAAGGAGGCATTGTCTGGGTCAAAAGAGTGGGTAACCTTAAGGGCGACATGACATTTGATACGCAAAACCCAGATAGAACCATTTATTACACACCATACGGAGAAATGGAAATACAGATTATTACTAAAAAATGTGATGTGTATATTTTAGAAAAAGGCATAAAAATCATGATAGACTATAAAATTTTAATGCAGGATAAGGTGATAAGTGATAATATATATATGATTGTTGTTAATTAATAAGGGGGTACGTTATGAGCAGTATCAAAAAAGCAATTATACCTGCAGCAGGTCTTGGGACAAGATTTCTACCTGCTACAAAAGCCCAGCCAAAGGAAATGCTTCCGATAGTGGATAAACCAACTATTCAGTATATAGTAGAAGAAGCAGTAGCATCAGGGATACAGGATATTATTATTGTGACGGGGCGTACAAAAAAAGCTATTGAAGATCATTTTGACAAATCAGTAGAACTGGAGATGGAACTAGAAAAAAAACAAAGCAAAGAGCTTTTAGAAATAGTTCAGTCAGTTTCTCAAATTGCTAATATCTATTACATAAGGCAAAAAGAACCAAAAGGGCTTGGACATGCTGTACTTACGGCAAAGACCTTTATAGGGGATGAACCTTTTGCAGTACTGCTTGGAGATGACGTGATTGATTCCGAAAAGCCAGCGCTCAAACAAATGATAGAGGTGTATGAAAAGTACAATGCCTCCATACTGGGAGTTCAGACAGTAGATCCAAAAGAAGTCAATAAATACGGCATTATAGATGGCGTACAAGTTGAAGATAAAGTTTATAAGGTAAAAGACATGGTTGAAAAACCAGATGTTGATAAGGCACCCTCTAACGTAGCTGTACTTGGAAGATATATTATTACACCTGAGATTTTTAAGTATTTAGAAAAACAGGAAATAGGAGCGGGTGGAGAGATTCAGCTGACAGACGCACTCAATAAACTGGCAAAAGAAGAACCGATGTATGCCTATGACTTTGTAGGTAAACGCTATGACGTCGGCAATAAAATGGGCTTTTTACAGGCCACGGTAGAGTTCGCATTGAAGCGGGAAGAGTTAAGAGAAGAATTTAAAACCTATCTCAAAGAGATTTCAAAAGACTTTTAGGCTGGGGACGGTCCTTTAATATTGCGGTTAAAAGTACTTTTAACCGCAATATTAATAAAAGTACCAGGGAGGACAGACGCAGTGAAAAGACTATTAAAACTTGGGGGTATCATCTGTTTATCATTAAGTATGGGCGTTTCGGCTTTTGCCAGTATTCCTGCTTATCTTAATGAAGAAGAATACCAAGACCTATTAAGAGATAACTTTGATGAAGATAGAGGGATTGTTATAGAAAACAATCCAGAGCTTGGGTATATTGTGTATAGAAACAATACAGGCAGACGGATTACAAAAAACTATTACAGAGATGAAATCACAGTGGAAAAAGAGCCCTACTATGAGCAGGAAGACAGACTTGGGTATTTAGACGAGTTATTTCCCTCCTTTAAGTTTGATTCAAGGGACACCACGATTAGCAGCATAAAAGCTGGAGACAACATCTATATCCGAAGCAACAAAGATGATATAGTGATATACATCAGTGCCTACAATGATTATATTATGCGATACGGCAAGGTTAGCAGCTTTGTTTTTAATACAGGGGATACCTCGAGTCTGCTTATAGAAGACGAGGCGGGGCAGCTTTATTCCTACAGTACACCCCTAAGTACACCGGTTACAAAAGGGGGAAAAGCCTACAGTCTGACAGCCATCACCCCAGGAGCATGGGTAAAACTTTTAATATCTCAAAAAATATTAGGAGAAGGCATTGTTGAAGAAGAAGTACAGGAAATTGTCGTAGATAATGACACCAGATACATATCCAATGTTTACAGAGGACAAGTAGCCGCCATTAATCTCTACAAAAATCTGCTGAACCTCAAAAATGCTCAAAATCTTGCCAAAGAAGGATGGGGGCCTTATACCAATCTCACAGCCCTCAGTATGAGCCCTAAAAATTTAGAAGGATATTTACAGGGCAATCCGGTTTCGATAGACTATATCACTAGAAATCTAAGGAATGCGGATGGTTATGCATACGTTGCAGCAGAAAATTACATGGGCAAAGAGAATGCCATCAAACTCAACTTCCAGAGCAAACTCCAAAGTACCTTGCCAAAAACAACGGTAACCTATGTGTCACCAGGAGTCATCAGACTTCTTTCGGGAGAAACAATTAATATTGCTAAAGATGCCATTATTGTAAGAGACAAAAGACTTATAGAGTCCCACAATATCATGGTAGGAGATGCCATACAAGCGGTTATAACAGGAGAAAACAAGCTGGCAGTAGCCAACGTCACAACAGATACGATAACGGGTTCTCTCCAAGTCTTTAGAGGGCGTATTAAAAAGGTAAAAGACAGAGAAGAATTCGAAGTAGAGAGTTTCTCAACACT
>JARBTY010000234.1 GCA_029239935.1 Clostridia bacterium
GATAGGTTAGATAGGTATAAAGGTACTTTATAAAGGAGGAAAATTTTAATGATAAAAAAAATGTGGGTAAGTTTTAGCGTGATAGTAATATGTCTGCTGGCTGGACTATTTTTATTTACGTCTATTTATACAGTCGATCAAACAGAATATGCCGTATTGATTACATTTGGTGAACCGAGTACAGAGATTATTAATCCAGGTCTAAGGTTTAAGCTGCCGTATCCTATCCAGCAGGTTAAGAAGTTATCGAGAGAAACCTTTTCACTGACTTTTGGATATGAGGACACTAAAGATGGGATTGTTTCCCGTGATAATGAAGCGAAAATGATTACAGGAGATGAAAATATTATTTTAGCAGATCTTGAAGTACAGTGGCGAATAGTAGACCCTGTTGCCTATCTTTATCACACCGAAAATCCAGTTAATATTTTGTACAATGCGACTTCCGCTTCATTAAGAGGCGTTATTGGGAGTTCTACTGTAGATGATGCTTTAACGGATGGAAGAGCTAGGATTATTAATGATGTAAGAGAAAGCTTAACTGGTTTACTAGAAACTTATGATATAGGGGTTTCTATTGTCAATATTAACCTGCAGGATGTGGACCTTCCCAATGAAGAGGTAAGTAATGCGTTTAAGAAGGTTACCTCAGCAAGAGAAGAAAGAGTTACTAAGATTAACGAGGCTACCCGTTATAAAAATGAAAAACTGAATACAGCAGAAGGACAAAAGGAAGCTGTTATTTCTAAAGCAGAAGGACAAAAGGTAGAAAGAATTGAAGCAGCAAGGGGTAATGTAGCCACCTTTAATGCACTTTATGCAGGATACGTTAATAATAAAGAGATTACAAGAGAGCGGCTTATGATTGAGGCGCTTGAACAAGTGCTTCCAGGGGTGAAACTCTATATCATGGATGAAGAAGCAGGGGGAAATACTGTTAAATACCTGCCGATTGAGACCGTAAAAGGAGGGACAAACTAATGAATATGTCAGATTTTTTTAAAGATAAAGACGGAGATATTATAGATGAGCAACCTCGGAAAATAAAAAAATCGTTTCCTAAAACTTTTGTTGTAAGTGCGGTTATTGCTCTTTTAGCCATTCTCTTTTTATGGAATAATCTTTATGTGGTGCAAGTTAATGAATATAAGGTGGTAAGACAATTTGGAGAAATTGTTAAAATTATTGAAAAGCCAGGACTGAATTTTAAAATTCCTTTTGTTCAAAGTGTCACCTCCCTTCCTAAATACACATTAGTTTATGATGTACCACCAGCTGAAATTAATACTTTAGATAAAAAAAGAATTATGGTAGATTATTACGGGGTTTGGAGAATTAATGACCCCACAGAGATGATTGAGACCCTAAGAACCCTAAGCGGTGCTGAAGGAAGACTGGGAGATATTATTTATTCCAATATTAGAACAGAGCTTGGGAGAATGAATTTTGACCAAATTGTGAATTCCGTGAAAGGCAGCAGGTCAGGTATCGATACAGTTGTGCTAGAGGGTATTAATAGTATTTTAGAACAAAATAATACCGGTATTGAACTCATAGATATCAAGATGAAGCGGGCGGATTTACCAGACACCAATGAACAGTCAGTTTTTTTAAGGATGATGTCCGAAAGAGAAAGTACCGCACAGCAATATTTATCTCAGGGAGATGCTGAGGCTTTAAAGATTAAGGCCGAGACGGATAGAACAGTATCTGAGATGTTAGCAAGAGCAGAAGCCGATGCAAAAACCATTGTTGCTGAGGGAGAAAGAGAGGCTGCAAGGATTTATAATGAAGCCTATTCAAAAGATCCAGAGTTCTTTAGTATGTATAGATCTCTTGAATCTTATCGAACGACTATAAATAATGAAACAGTTATTGTACTACCAGTAGATTCACCTTATTTAAAATATTTAACTGGGCGATAAGATGGGTTGCTTGGATCATATGTTTACAAATCTCCGTTAAGGTGATGGGCTCTTGATAATTTGTTTCTAAATAATCAAGAGCCTTTTTTATGTAAGATTTGTATTTTAAAGTATATCACAGTATAATAATGAGAAAGATTGATTAGAGCAATGAGCTGATGAGGAGGAAATAAGATGAACTATTTATTGATAGAGTATCCGAGATGTACAACTTGCCAAAGGGCAAAGAAATGGCTGGATGAAAACCATATTGACTATGACAATAGGCATATTGTGGAGCAAAACCCTACAGCAGAGGAACTAAAAAAATGGGTAGCGATGAGCGGTCTGCCACTTAAAAGGTTTTTTAATACCAGCGGTATGGTTTATAAAGAGCTACACCTCAAAGATACACTGGTAACTATGACAGAGGAAGAACAGATTGCATTATTGGCTACCAATGGTATGTTAGTTAAAAGGCCGCTAATCATTGGTGAGAACCAAGTCTTGGTTGGCTTTAAGCCAAAAGAATGGGAACTGCTAAAATAGGTGCTGCAAAAAGTTTAGCTGGAGGCATAAGATGATAGGACAAATCGTGAACTTATTAGAAACTATAGGGATAGAAGGCGTAGCTGCAAGTTATATGGCAGTAGGGGCACTAATAATACTTGTTATCGTGCTTTGTATTTTGGGGACATTTATTGCGAATAAAATGATCATTCAGTTAGTTACCTATTATGTAAAAAACAATAAGTATACGTGGGATGACAAGATGCTGGAGCACAAAGTAATTCATCGGATTGCTCATTTAATACCGCCTTTAATTATCCGTTTTTTTGCAGGAGCCTTCCCTGCCTATAAAGGATGGATTGAAAAGGGTACGACAGTTTATATGATTTGTGTGATGTTATTTGTAATGGATGCCTTTTTAAATGCTGTGGATGCCATTTACAGAACCTATGAGATTTCAAAGAGCAAACCCATTAAAGGATTTCTGCAAGTGATTAAGATTGTCTTAATGATTATTGGAGGTATTATCATTATTGCAGTACCTATGGGAGAGAAACCAACCGTTCTCTTGGGAGGGATAGGAGCACTTACAGCGGTGTTTACGCTTGTATTTAAAGATTCAATTTTAGGATTTGTAGCAGGGGTGCAGTTAACGACTGATGATATGGTCAGACTTGGAGATTGGATTGAGATGCCCAAATACTCGGCCGACGGGGTAGTCATTGATTTATCGCTTAATACAGTAAAAGTAGAGAATTTTGACCGAACCATTACAACCATACCAGCCTATGCACTGATTTCGGATTCCTTTAGAAATTGGAGAGGCATGGAGATGGCTGGAGGAAGAAGAATAAAAAGAAGTATTAACCTAGATATAAGCAGTATTACCTTTTGCTCAGAGGACATGCTGGAGAGGTTCAAAAAAACACCGTATCTTAAAAATTATATTGAACAAAAAAGTGAAGAACTTGAGAGATATAACAGCATTCAAAGTATTGATATGACAGAGAGGATTAATGGCAGAAGGCTTACCAATATTGGGGTGTTTCGTATCTATGTACAGTCCTATCTGGCCCATCATCCAGGCATTCATCAAGAGATGACTTTGATGGTACGGCAGCTTGCTTCAGATGGAAGGGGTTTGCCTCTTGAGATTTATGGGTTTACAAGCAGCACGGATTGGACAAAATATGAAAATACACAATCGGATATATTTGACCATTTGTTAGCAGTGTTGCCACAGTTTGGCCTTAGGGTTTTTCAAGAACCTACGGGCTATGATTTCCAAAGACTATAGACTTATTAAGGAATTGTAAGAATTCTGTTAAAGAGTTTGTAAGGCCTGTAGGCTACAATAGAACTATCTAAGGGTTAATCTTACAGGATATAAACAGAATCAATTAAATGAAACAGGGAGGAGCAAGTATGAGATATACCTTATTGGTATGTGATGATGATAAGCTGATAGTCAATTCACTGGCAATTCATCTGCAAAAAGAGGGATATCATGTAGTAAAGGCTTATGATGGGCTGCAAGCTTTAGAGCTTATAGAAGCTTGTCCTATCCATCTCATTTTATTGGATGTGATGATGCCAAAGCTAGACGGCTTATCAACAACGCTACGCATCAGACAAGAGAAAAACATTCCTATTATTATCCTTTCTGCCAAAAGTGAAGAAACAGACAAAATTGCAGGTTTGAATTTTGGAGCAGACGATTATATCACTAAACCTTTTAATACTTTTGAACTTTTGGCAAGAGTGAGGTCACAGCTAAGAAGGTATACTTCATTAGGTTCTTTCAAAGAAGATCAAAAAGTACTTAAAACAGGAGGGCTTGAAGTAGATGCAGAAGCTAACCGTGTTTATGTAGATGATGAACTTGTCAAGCTAACACCTACTGAGTATAAAATATTAGTTTATTTAATGAGAAATATGGGAGCTGTTTTATCCATCAATCAAATTTATGAAAATGTATGGCAGGATGTAGCCTATGCTCCAGAAAATACAGTTGCTGTACATATTAGAAGACTTAGAGAAAAAATCGAGATTAATCCCAAAGAGCCAAAATACGTTAAGGTGGTGTGGGGAAGTGGTTACATGGTTGAAAAGATTAGGGTATAGGCCGGGCACTAAAGTCATTATGATGATCCTATTTATTTTGTCGGC
>JARBTY010000235.1 GCA_029239935.1 Clostridia bacterium
TTCTCAGATGCCCAACCTCCTTACTCTATTTCTGCTGCATTGAAGCCTGCACTAATTTATCGCTTTAGTATCATCAGCGCTTTATAAAAGCTACGAAGAATAAATTCAATAATTCAACCTAAAGTAGCGTTAGATTTTAGAAATACGCAAGTGCGCAACTGGAAAACCCTAAAATCCCCCTGCGGACCTTTGCATTCTATCGTAATAGATGCAGCCACCACTGAACTGCCTATCAAAAAAAGTCCTAGTGCATTTAAACTAGGACTTTTTTGACTTGTATACTTTGGCTCTCTAACTCTAAAACCATGGCAGTGGCTGGTCTTCCAAAACGCTTTGGTCCTGCCCCTCCTGGATTGAGATAAAGGATATTGCCTCGTGTCTCTTCTTTATAGATATGAGAATGCCCGCTTATGACGATATCTGCTTTATCGCTGTCAAATACTTGTTTGCATTCTTTCAAATTATGAATCATATAGATGCATTTTCCATCCACTTGGCGCCAGATTTCACTGGGTAAGAGTTCTGCCCAGTCCGTTTTATCATTATTGCCTTTTACAGCTATAACAGGAGCGACGCGCTTCAGTACATCCAGTATATGCTGACTGCCTATATCACCAGCATGAAAAATAAGCTGACACTCTTTAAATGCCTGTATGATTTCTTCTCTTAAAAGCCCATGGGTATCTGAAACAATGCCTATTTTCATACCTTTCCTCCTTCTTTTTTACAAGAAGTTAATACTACTATACAGCTAATAACTAATGATGTTGATAGCTGTTATAAAGACCGTAAATTTATTAAGTTTTTTATTTGGTTAATTTCAAAATGACTTCTTTATGAGCCGGATACCTCTCAAGCAGTTCCTGTCTTTCGAATAGTTCAAACCCTTCAAAGGTAAATGCTGGCGCTACCATACACCCAACCAATGAAAATCCTGCTGCATTTTGAGCTGATCCAAAAATAGTTCCCTTTGGAACAAGCACCTGTGGGGCTTCTCCTTTTGATGCATCAAGACCCAGCTGCTTTTCTGTTAGTCTGCCTTCTTGGTCAATGATATAAATAGTAAGCGGCAAACCTGCATGATAATACCACAATTCGTCCGCATCCAATCTATGAAAATGCGATACCTCTCCTTCTTCTAAAAGAAAATAAATACTGCTCCACTGATTGGTATCTGATAAAAAGCACTCCTTGTAATACCCCCCCTCTATATGAGGTATCATTTCCAGTGTTTCTTTAAAATAGTCTGCTGTATACATACACCTATTCCTCCTTTTATAAAAATAAGGTAGGCCAAAGGCCTACCACTATAGCTATGATTGTTAAAACAATGGGGTTATCAAAACAATTTTTTTCTTAACATAAACAAAGTAAGTAATACTGTTACAACTATAGATCCCACAATAATCATAACAAAAGCATAAGGGTTATCCCCTAAGGGTACTCTTACATTCATTCCCCAAAAACTTGCCATCATCGTAGGAATCGACATAACAATTGTGATTGAAGTCAGTGTTTTCATAACGATATTAAGATTGTTAGATATGACAGAAGCAAAGGCATCCATCGTACCGCTTAAGATATTGCTGTATATGTTAGCCATCTCAATAGCTTGTTTATTTTCTATAATAACATCTTCCAGTAAATCTTCATCTTCTGGATATTGTTTAATGTTTTCCATACGCATCATTTTTTCTAAGACAATTTCATTAGCTCTTAGAGAGGTGGTAAAATAAACCAAACTCTTTTCTAAGTCTAAAAGCTGTATAAGCTCTTTATTTTTCATGGATTTATGAAGCTCTTGCTCAATGCGGTGACTCATTCTGTCAATGTGTCTTAAGTACTGAAGATAATAAGAAGCATTTTTATAAAGCAACTGCAAGATAAACCTTGTCTTTTTAAAAGTAAAAAACCCCTTAATTTTTCCTGAACTAAAATCATCTAAAAGCTGCACATTTTTAAGACAAGTGGTAATAATAAACTTATCTCCTATAATAATAGTCATGGGAATAGTGGCGTATTCTCCGATACCCTCTTGATTTTCTTTAATAGGTACGTCTACGATGATGACTGTACAATTATCATCCACTTCAATACGAGCTCTTTCCTCTTCATCGAGTGCCGATAAAATATGATTAACTTCTACATTGAATTCTGCTGATATTTCATTAATTTCCTGTGGTGTCGGATTAATGAGATTGACCCAAGCGCCGTCCTCAAAAATGTCTATTTTCCTTAACCCTGTCTCAAATGTTCTATAGATATTTTTCATTTTTTCACATCCCCTTTTGCACACACTAACCCGTTGCAGAGGAAGTCCTAACTAATGCTTTAAAAGCTGCCTTCAACAACAAATCAGAATGAGTATTTTTTTATTTAACTGCTTTTTTAGATACCTATAACTCGGCCCTACGTCCACTAATACTCACACTCCTTTAGTTATTAGCTTTTTTATTAGTTATAATTCTACATTACTAATAGTATTTTATTCTATAGCCCCTGTCAAGCAATTTAAGTAGGATAGTGTATTGATTTTATACTGTATTTCCTATAAAATAATGAGTGTACCGAATGTTTTTTTTAAATTTAAATTTATTGTTCGCTTATATAAATCTGATAATCAGGTTCAGATGTTTCTACCAACTATCCTCAAATAGTTGTGCTATAAGTCAGAAGGAGAGATGTATATGAAATATGATATCGTAATCGTTGGTGCAGGGCCCTCTGGCATATTTACAGCCCTTGAGCTTATTAGAAATCATACTGATAAGAAAATAGCTATTGTAGAAAAAGGCTCCAGCATCACCAAACGCAAATGTCCAAAGCATACCACCAAGGTATGCGTCAACTGCAAACCTTATTGTCACATTACTACCGGGTTTTCCGGAGCCGGTGCATTTTCTGATGGCAAACTGTCTTTAAGTGCTGAAGTTGGTGGTGACCTCCCCGAACTTATCGGCATGGACGAAGCCGATACCCTTATTAAATATACCGATAGTATCTATCTGGAATTTGGTGCTGACACCAAAATAGAAGGTCTTGAAAGTACAGAAGAAATTAAAGACATCAGGCGTAAAGCGATTCAGGCAGGTCTTAAACTGGTAGACTGTCCTATTCGTCATCTAGGTACTGAAAAAGCACAAGAAATTTATTTGAAAATTGAAAATTATTTAACGGATCACGGAGTAGATATCTTATTTAATACCGTCACTAAGGATCTTTTAATAGAAAATAATGTATGTAAAGGTATTGTTATCTCTTCTGCTAAAGGCAGCTCTTCAGATGATACACTCCTTGCAGACACAATCATCGTTTCCACTGGCAGAAAAGGGGCCGACTGGCTCAAAGATATGTGTCAAAAACATGAGATTGCCCATACTTCTGGTACTGTTGATATCGGTGTAAGAGTAGAAGTAAGAAATGAAATCATGGAGGAGGTTAATAATGTCCTTTATGAATCCAAACTGATCGGTTACCCAGAGCCCTTTGGAAACAAAGTCAGAACTTTTTGTCAAAACCCCGGCGGCTTTGTGAGTCAGGAAAACTACGACAACAATCTTGCAGTAGTGAATGGCCATTCTTATAAAAATCTTAAATCTGATAATACAAATCTCGCTATCCTAAGTTCTCACAATTTTTCTTACCCATTTAATCAGCCTATTGAATATGGCAAAAAGGTAGGCGAACTTGTTAATATGCTCGGTAACGGCCATATTTTAGTACAGCGCTATGGGGATATCTTAGAAGGGAAGCGAACATGGCCAAAGGAACTGGACAGATCAAATGTCAAACCTACTTTACCCGATGCCGTCGCTGGTGATATTACTTCTGCCATGCCTTATAGGCCTATGATGAACATCATCCGCTTCATACAGGCAATGGACCAGGTTGTCCCTGGCTTTGCCAGCAAAGAAACCCTTTTATATGGACCTGAAATCAAATTTTACAGCAACAAAGTCACTTTAGACAAAGACCTTAATACCAATATAAAGTCCCTTTATTGCCTTGGCGACTCCAGTGGCTGGACCCGCGGCCTTATGATGGCCTCTGTAATGGGTGTCATCATGGCACGAAAACTTATATAATTAAAATAGTCAAACCTCTTTAAGTTACCCTCCTGATTTCATGCCACGCTATTTCATTGTCTGAGTCTACATGAGCGTACCACTTTTAGTTTTTTATAGAGAGAACAACACAATTTGCTTTAGATAAATTAGTTTAATATTTCACCTAAAGTAGGCTCAGCAAGGTAAGCAGGGACGTCTTTGGGCACGACTCGGGTAGGCCGTGGGTATGGCGTGGAGAGCCGAAAGATGTCCCTACTTGCCGAGCGAACCCTCTATAGATAGTATCCCCTTGCTGGGACTAAAAAATTTATACTTTACTTTCACTATAATGAACAAAAGCACAAATGTGGCCGCTAGCCGCATTTGTGCTTTTACTTTGCTATTAAATCCTTCCTGCCTTTTTATGCCCTGCTTTTGCTTTTCCTTGAAGCTCTGGTACAGGTGGGGCTTCATTTTTAGAAAAATGTTGTTTTTCATTACTTTCTGTTCCGTGTGGTTCGCTAGGATCTGG
>JARBTY010000236.1 GCA_029239935.1 Clostridia bacterium
ATGATTATAATCAAGATCAGGATGATAGCCCAGGTATAAGTCTTGGGTATGGAATAAAACTGCCTGGTGCCAGGGTATAAGAATTCTATGTGAGATAAAATTGAGCTGTTCATTTTAAACTCCGTAGTCCACGGGTTTACCCCATGGTAGGAGGGTAATACCAACGAATGATTCACAGCGGTTTCTTTTGAAAAAGTTTGAGTCGTATAACTGCTAAATACAAGGATAAAGATGACTATTACTATTAGATACTTATATTTTTCCCATTCCCCATTTTTCATGATTCTTGCTCCCCGTTTAATTATTTACACCATATAGTACAGTTCCCGAAAATTTTCATTAAAAAGTTAAAAGTTTAACTATTTGCAATAGTGTAATTTTAACATAAGTCATCCAAATGAGCAATATTCTACCAAAATTATAAAATTGTGAAAGCATATTGTTATAAAACATAAAATACCTCCAATCAGATATTTATACTGAATTGGAGGCGTTTTATGTTTTTTTATAGGTATAACAGAATATGCGTATTAAAAGTAATTAAAAAAGAAGTTTTGGGTAATAATGTAACTGAATTTGAGATTAAAAGTAGAAAGGGCGTGAAAGTATGACAAGGCCTCAGGAGATCGGTGTAGTAAAACCAGAAAATGAAGAGCTGCCAAAAGAAAAGTTTGATGAGCTGGAGCAATTTATTGATGGGCTGAAGACAACAAAAGGAGAACTCATAGCAATACTTCATAAAGCACAGCATATCTTTGGGTATATTCCAAGAGACGTACAGCTGTTTGTAGCTAGAAAACTTGGAATGCCCGGAGCAGAGGTTTATGGGGTGGTGAGTTTTTATTCTTATTTTTCAACACAGCCAGGGGGTAAGCACACCATAAGCTGCTGCATGGGAACAGCTTGTTATGTAAGAGGAGCCAACAAAATTTTGGAAGCCATTAAAGAGAAGTTAGGAATAGACTCTAATGGAGTAACAGAAGACGGTCTTTTTGCATTAAAAGATATAAGATGTGTAGGTGCATGCGGATTGGCACCAGTTGTGATGGTAGATGATAAGATTTATGGACGGGTAAAAGAAGAAGATATTGATAACATTTTAAATGAGTACAGAAAGTAAAATAGGAGGTAAACAAATGCCAATAAAATCTTTAGAAGAACTTAGACAGATAAAAGAAACCTATAAAGATCGGGTTAAACTCAGGAGCAGCCCGGAGATCGTGACAGATCAAACAGAAATCCTTATAGGGATGGCGACTTGCGGAATATCAGCCGGTTCAAGAGAAACACTTCAGGCCTTTATGGAGGAGCTATCCAAACAAAATCTAAACAATATCAAAGTTATTCCTGTAGGCTGCATGGGTTATTGTCATTCAGAACCAGTAGTAGAAGTGATGATAAAAGGAGAAAAACCTGTGATTTATGGCAATGTAAAAAAGGAAAGAGTCCATGAAATTGTAGAAAACCATATCAAAGGCGGACATCCCGTTAAAAGTATGGTTCTTAAAGTAGATTTTGAGAGGGTATAGAAGATAGCGGCAATAAAAGAAGACTAAAAGGAGGCAAAAGAACACATGGGAAAAACGCGTACAAATATTTTAGTCTGTGGTGGTACAGGCTGTATGGCAAGTGAAAGCGACAAAGTACTCAAAAATCTGGAAGTCATCATAAAGGCCCGAGGATATGGGGAGGAAGTAAGGGTTGTAAAAACGGGGTGTTTTGGATTTTGTGAGCAGGGGCCTATTGTAAAGATAGAACCTGATAATATCTTTTATGTCAGAGTGACCCCCAAGGATGCAAAAGAGATCATAGATGAGCATATCATTAAGGGCAGAAAGATCGAGAGGCTTTTATACAATGACCCTACTGAAAATAAAAGAGTCAGCAGGCAAGAAGATATTCCTTTTTACAAAAAGCAGCTGCGAGTGGCTTTAAGAAATTGTGGTTTTATTAATCCAGAAGATATCTATGAATACATAGCCTCTGGAGGATATGAAGCACTAGGTAAAGCATTGACTCAAATGACAAGGGATGAGGTCATAGAGGAAGTGAAAAAATCAGGACTTAGGGGTAGGGGGGGCGGTGGATTTCCTACAGGAGTCAAATGGGAGATTACCAAAAAACAGGAGGACGAGACAAAATTCATTATTTGCAATGCGGATGAGGGAGATCCAGGAGCTTTTATGGATCGAAGCATATTAGAAGGAGACCCACACAGTGTACTGGAAGCTATGGCTATTGGGGGTTATGCCATTGGAGCAAGCACTGGCATTATTTATATTCGCGCAGAATACCCTCTGGCTATTGAGAGGCTGAATATTGCCCTAAAACAGGCAAGAGAGACTGGACTATTAGGCCAAAATCTCTTTGAAACGGATTTTAGTTTTGATATACAGATTAAATATGGAGCAGGAGCTTTTGTCTGTGGAGAAGAAACGGCGCTTATCAATTCCTGTGAAGGAAAAAGAGGAGAACCTAATTATAAACCCCCTTATCCAGCAGAAGAAGGGTATTGGGGGCATCCAACCTGTGTGAACAATGTTGAGACCTTTGCCAATATACCTGTGATTATCACAAAAGGTGCAGCATTATTTGCGTCTATCGGTACGGAAAATAGCAAAGGCACCAAAGTATTTGCTTTAGCTGGCAAAATCAATAATGTAGGTCTTGTTGAGATCCCCATGGGAATCACTTTGAGAGAAATCATCTATCATATCGGGGGCGGCATACAAGGCGGACGAAAATTTAAGGCTATACAGACAGGGGGGCCTTCTGGAGGTGTTTTGACAGAAAAAGATTTGGATACTGAGATTGACTACAACAGCTTGCTGGCAGTGGGCTCCATGATGGGCTCCGGCGGGATGATTGTGATGGATGAAACGGATAATATGGTGGATATAGCCAAATTTTATTTAGAATTTACAATGGATGAATCCTGTGGCAGATGTACGCCATGCCGCATTGGAACCAAAAGGATGTATGAGCTGCTTGAGAAAATTACAAGTAAAAAAGGAACTATGGATGATTTAGATTCCCTAAAGCAATTGGCTTATATGATCAAGGACGGCTCTCTTTGCGGGCTTGGACAAACAGCCCCCAATCCAGTTATCAGTACGATGAAACATTTTTGGGAGGAATATCTAGATTTGGTAAAAGATGAAGAGCAGCCTAAAGTAGGAGGTAGAGATTTTGACTGATGAAAAACAAGTTAAGGTGATAATCAATGATGAGGAATTAATGGTACCAGAAGGGATAACGATTTTGGAAGCCTCTCATAAGGCAGGAGTTCGTATACCTACTTTATGTCATTTAGATTTACATGACCTTAAAATGGTCAATCAAACGGCTTCATGCAGGGTCTGTATGGTAGAAGCGCATGGAAGAAATACACTAGTTCCTGCCTGTGTTACAAAAGTGGCAGATGGAATGCATATCACTACCAATTCTATTCGAGCGATTACTGCCAGAAGGATGGCCGTAGAACTACTTTTATCTAATCATCCCAATGAATGTTTTACATGTCCCAAAAATCTTCAGTGTGAATTGCAGTCTCTGGCAGCAGAATTAGGCATTAGGGAGATCAAGTGGGAGGGGGATAGGATGGATTACCCCAAAGATGTATCCAGTGATGCCATCGTAAAGGATGCAAACAAATGTATCTACTGCAGGAGATGTGAGACCATGTGCAATGAGGTGCAGACCTGCGGCATTCTGTCTGGTATAGGCAGGGGATTTGAAGCTTTTGTGGGACCATTTGGCAATATACCTATGGTAGAGTCCTCATGTACCTATTGCGGACAATGTGTGGCAGTATGCCCTACAGCAGCACTAACAGAGGTCAATCATACCGACAAAGTTTGGGACGCTATTAAAGACCCTGACAAGCACGTGATTGTACAGACAGCACCAGCTATACGGGTTGCCCTTGGAGAGCTTTTTGATATGGAGCCCGGGACTATTGTGACAGGTAAGCTTGTAACGGCTCTTAAACGTATGGGATTTGATGCCGTTTTTGATACAGATTTTGGAGCAGACTTGACCATCATGGAAGAAGCCTCCGAGCTGATTTATCGACTAAAAAATAATAAGACCTTGCCAATGCTTACGAGCTGCTGTCCGGCTTGGGTCAAATTTATAGAACATCAATTTCCTGAGCTGCTCGAAATCCCATCCACCTGCAAATCTCCTCATATTATGTTTGGGACCATAGCCAAAACGTATTATGCTAAAAAACATAATATTGATCCAGGCAGAATAGTAGTGGTTTCAATCATGCCTTGTATCGCCAAAAAAGCAGAGGCCAAACGTCCGGAGCTTACAAAAGATGCCAATAACAATGTAGACATCGTTGTAACAACCAGGGAACTGGGACTTATGATTAAAGAAGCGGGTCTTGCCTTTGCCAATCTGCCCGATAGCGAATATGACAAACCGCTTGGAGAGACCACAGGGGCTTCGGTTATATTCGGCACGACTGGAGGTGTTATAGAGGCCGCGCTCAGAACAGCTTATGAATGGATGACCGGAGAAGAACTGAAAAATGTTGAGTTTGAGCAGCTAAGAGGG
>JARBTY010000237.1 GCA_029239935.1 Clostridia bacterium
GCAGAGATTTTGGATTTGCAGAGTCAAAGTGCAGTAGAATATGCCCAGCTGGCTATTCAAGAGAAAAATTTGAGACAGCTTCCCACCTTAAAAACGCAACTGGAACAAGTAAATGCTCAAAAAAATGCTGCTAAGAACAAGGTACCAACGACCCGCTCAGCGGCCAAAGAACTTATTGAACTATCCAGACTCATGATAAGTAATCAAGCGACAGATCTTAAGATGGAAAAGCTGGAAGAGATTGCAACGGAAACAGAATTAGGTGTGTTTTTAGAGAAAAAATACAGTATAACCTATACCTCGACGTATGAGGAAACAAAGGATCTCATTCAAAACTTAAACAACTCTTATCAGCTTCTCAATATTTCTTCCTTTACGGTTAATAACAGCCCACAGCAGCAACAAGACAACCTTGAATTGCTGATGCGTTATGGAGATCATATGAAACAAGTGGTCGCTTCAACAATAGAATTCTCGATGTTTATGTTAAGAGGCGAAGAAGTGCAGGATGAAATCTATACCACCACTTTTATGGGACTTCAGAATACTGAGGATGCTTTTTCAAATACGGATACGATAAGTGAAGAAGAAAATACCGAACCAGTAGAAACCAAGGAGGAGACAATCCAGGCCCTAACACCTGAGCAGGGGGCAAGTACCTTTAAGCTGGACTTATGGGACGTATTAGCATCGGGGGATAATTACAGCTTTGTAGGTCCAGGAGAAGCGGATACTGTTTACACAGGTCTAAAATCTTCTAAAAACACTTACATTACCCTAAATATCAGGGAAGACGGTTATAACGTTGTTATAGAAGATGAACAAGGCAATATCAAGCAAAATGGGGCGTTAGTGCCTATTGATAAGCCCATACTTAATATTGATTCAGACATTGTCAAGATACAGGAGACGATGCCAGAGATTCATATTTATATCAAAAATTACACAGAGGATATGATGAATGTAACCTTACAGGGCTCTCTACTGGAGACGATTCATATTTATAATGAATTTGAAGAAGAAGTCAGACCCGGACAGACCAAGGGCAAAGTAAAGCTTACTTAGTCCAGCAGGCGAGGATGTGAAGTGATGTTTAAAAATCAAAATAACCATAAAGGGATGTCCTATATAGAAGTAGCAATCTGTTTGTTTGCGGTGTCTATAGTAATCCTACCATTATCTCAAGCTTTTGTGGCATCAGTCAAGCTGAAAGAAGAAACCAAAAGCATCAGTCAGAGTACTTTTTATGCTGAGACGTTATTAGAGGAAGTCAAAAATAGACTGCAGGAGGATTTGTTAACTGAAAGAAAAATAGAAATAGACTATGAAGATAAAGAGGTTTTAAATCCACTTGTAGAGTTTTTAGGGATTGAACCGGACGATTTAGAAAGTTTTAAGCAAAATTATGATACACAAAAATATACTTATGAAGTAGCCCTATGGAATATAGGGAAAATACTAGCTGAAGAAGGCAGTGTTGTTTCATTCGAGGAGTCCTCGTTAATAAAAGCTAGTAAATTTTATACAGGAGATGAGGAGGAAAAAAATAAAGCTTATCAGTTTGAGGCTTCAGAATTAAATAGCTTGCCTTGGTATGATGCTAAGCAATATAAACTTTTTTTTTCGGATAAAAATTTTGTGAAAAGTTATATTCCAAAGAAAAACCCAGATAATACTGTGAGTAATAAAAATTCAGATATCAGTGCATTAGGAAGAATAAACTTATCAATGGTTGGAAGTACTATTGCTATTGATATAGATGAAGAAGATCCTGTTATTGATAGAGAGAATGTAGTTTTTATAGATAATACTTATATTTACAAGCTGGAAACACTTACAGGTAAAGGAATGATTATCGTAGATGCAAGGTTACTTGATAAAACAAAAGTAGAGAACATCTCATTTGAATTTAAAAATGACACGGAATTTCAAGTAGTTGTTAAAATAGTATTTAATAAATCTGATTTAAATGATCTTGGTAAGAAAATTCATATCAGTGCGGGTCTCAATGAGGTTCATGTGGAGGCGGATGGCGATGAAGCGGTACAACCCATTCCAAGAATCGTTGTGGAAAGAGTGACAGAACTTGATGAAGAAAAAGACTATTTGATTGGAATGATTGTCAGAGATAAAAGTCCAAAATGGGGTAATGCGGGTAAAATAGTAAAAACAATGATGGATGTTTATTCTTTTGAAAATAGCCAAGAGTAAGGGGAAGGGGTGAGACGGTGAAAATAAGAAAATGCTGCTATAAAAAAGATGAAAAAGGTGAAGCAATGCTTATCACCACGATACTCCTTTTAGTTTTGGTGATTATAGTTGGCACAACGATGAATGTGTCGGGCATGCAATGGGACATGGCCTATATGCAAAAAAATACCAGTAATACTTATTATTTAGCCAAATCAGGGGTGGAAAAAGGTGTAGATGTCATTAATAAAGCCATACAAGCTCAAATGCCCACTATTCTTGAGGAAGCCCGCAAAACATATTTAACAAAGGTAACAGATAGAGACGCAGTAAGGGCAATAGCAAATCAGAGCGAGTCAAGCTTTTATACAGATGATAGCCTTAAGTATCAATCGGTTGAAGAGAAAATAATTATAGATAAAGGACGTTTATCCAACTTTATTAAAGAGGAAATTTATACTTTTTTAAAGACAAGTTTTTTCCAGAATAGTGATTCTAAAATTGCTTATGAGGTTAAAGGAGATGGGCAGACAGAAGTGGGATTAACTACTTTGGTAGGCATTAATTTTATAATTAAACCAGGGGTAGATACAGAAGTTATTAATTTTGAAAATTTTATCATAAGATGTGAGGCACAGGTAGGTGGGGAATCTAATCCAAAAGATACAAAAGTTGTAGAAGCAACTCTCACTATAGACATACCTAATGAAATAAGTAATGAAATACACGAAGCCTATAACTGGCTCTATAATCCTGCTGAGATAGTAGATAGTGCTATTACTTGCTTTTCAGATGTTGTTGTTACAGGGGGGGCTCAACTTACAGTAAAAGGAGATATGCGCATCAGTGGGACAACAAAAGAGACTGAGGTTGATGAGGCCACAGGTAAAATTGATGCACCGGAAATGGATGAGTTTGGAGGTGTTGTTGTTAGTAATGGAGGGAAATTAAAAGTTGAAGCACCTTTTGAGATGGGTTCACCAATTATTTCTGGTGCTAGAAGTTCTTATTCAAGGGAAAGTAATGTGATTGTAAGTAATAAAAAATCCTTTTTAGCATCAGGGGTTGCAGGAAGTACAGAAGATAATCATACATCTAATACAGGTAATATCTATTGTGTAAGTAATGTAGCAACGACTAATGGATGGGCCTTAGACCCAGATAATCCATCCAATACATTACAAGATAATTACAATATGCAGACCAGTATTGAAGTAGAGGGAGATATCATGGCCAATACCCTTTCAATCTATGATGACTTCTATTATGGAGGAAAAAATCAGAGTCCTTTTAATTGGATGAGAGCAATTGCAAATAATATAATAGATGTAAAGGGCAATGTATTTGTTGATAATGATGTGAGAATAGATGAATATGTTAAACAAAGCACTATTACAGTGGAGGGAAGTATCTTTGGGATTTCTGATGGAACAATAGGACCTAAGTTGGCAATAAGCAAAGACCCTAATTTAAGCAGTGGCGTCTTTAATAGAGGGAATGATGTCGAGGGAGACAAGGCAGAAATATTGGCTGATGGTATATTTGTTAACGGACAGCCTTTTATTAGTTTTGGATCAGGTTATTTTCATGCATTGTGGGAAAGTATAGGAGAACCTTTTAAAAATGTTAGTTCTTTTTCAGGGTATCAAAAGGATGATACCCCCACTGAAGGAGATAAGAGTTATCTTTATGCCTCATCACCACTGTTCACAGAGATTAAAACCAATCAGATTCAGATTGGAACAGAGGAAAAAGTATATGTACCAGATGGGACTTATATATCGGCAAATGGAGAGTCAAAAGAATATAATGATTCTATTTTTGGAGCCAAAACAGAGGCTTTAAAGTTTTTTTACAAAGGGGATTCAGATAAAAGTATTAAGGATTTAACGAAGAAAGAGACAGATAAAAAATATGATTCCATACAAAACCTGTTCAGTAATTCAAATGAATACTATGCTGCAGGCTATGCAGCACATGATACAAAGCAGCTTTATTACAAAAATTATATAAGGAAAGATGTAGATGATGAGGAAGATAGAGAAGATAAGGATAAGACAGAAAATTATAAGGGGATAAGGGGATATATGACATCTAAAAGAAGTGTTTTTTACGGTTCCTTTTATTTAAATGGGAATGAGAGGGAAAATGAAAAGCCTAAATTGCGGATGCTGAGCTTTGACAAATGTATAGATAGTGCCTTAGTTACAAGTCATTCATGGACGTATGAGACACCGATTGAAGTATTTGATCAAGAAATAGAACATACAGTTAGTATAGATGACTATTACATAGAAGGTGAAGATGGTAGTAAACCCTATCCAACGATTATCATCAATAATTCTTC
>JARBTY010000238.1 GCA_029239935.1 Clostridia bacterium
ACAAAAGAAGAGATTATAGTAATGATTGAGAGTAAAGAATTTATACCCTATCACAGAAGCTTTATTGATTTATTATTTGATATGAGAAAATATATGGGGTTCCATAATAAATCTATATAGATAGGATTATAAGCACATATTTTAATAACTGAGATAAAAGGAGAAAATGATAGAAAGGGCAGTATATTAGCTACGAACAGTTGCTGCATTGCCTAATTAAATAATACCAACTTTTTTAAGAAGGTATTGTGCATTAGTTGTTTTTGATACACCTTTTTTCATGGTATAGTCAAAATGGAGTTCTCCATTTAAATAATGTTCGTAGAAACAGTAGTTGGTGATACGTTTATAGGCATTTTCTAATTTACATACCTCTAAGTCGTGTGTTGTAATGATACCGCACACTCCGAGTGTATAGAGTTTCTCAAGAACTCCTTCCGCTCCTTTTAGCCTATCAACGGAATTTGTACCCCGAAAGATCTCATCGATAAGAAACAATTGATGGTTATCAACTTGAGCAACATCCACAATTTTTTTAATCCGCTTTAGTTCTGCATAAAATGTAGAGATTCCCTCAGTTAACTCATCTGCAATTCTCATGGAGGTCATTATTTTCATAATAGAAAATGTCATCTTCTCTGCGCATACGTAGCTTCCAGCACTTGCTAAAACCATATTGATACCAACGGTTCGCATAAAGGTAGTTTTCCCAGACATATTCGAGCCAGAAATAATCACTATATTATTGTTTATTTCTAAGTCGTTACAAACTCTATGTTGATTATTCAGTAGGGGATGCCCTAGATTTTTAGCCAGTATTTCATTTTTTTGCATAGACATCTTAGGGACACATGTAACACTGCAATTACGAGGTAAATTGGCAAAACTCAATAGGCTTTCTAATTCGCCTAAAGCGGAAAACCATATTTCAACTGAAGTCCCATATTTTTGTTTCCACCTGTCTAGATCCACAGCATTTTTATAGTCCCAAAGCCATAAAGCATTAAGAATCAAACACGCAATCCCGTTTTGACGTTGACTAATATTGCTTGATATTTTTGATAAGTCTTGAATTGCTTCTTTTGCAGATAACAAAATGGATTTAATTTCCTTTAATTTGTCGGAAGCAAACGCCTGTTGTAAAATGTCATTAATAACGTCAGTATATCTCTCCATTTTATACGGTAGGTTTTTCATTATGCCTACGTATCTGTTTGCTTTAAAAAAACCAATTCCCCAAAGTAAAAGCTGAAACAAAATGAGAGAATATGCAGCGGCCATTCCCATTCTATCTTTAGTTAATAGTGCAAAAAGGACTGTCCCACAAGTCAGCATACGTGAAACGTCTAACAGTAGTTTCAAAAACTCGCTTTTGATAAAGTTTTTTTTGCACTTCAATTCTAAAATAAGTTTAGGAAATAATGTATCTAGGCCTATTTTTGAAAAAAGATATTCTATATGGCTGCTCCAAGAATAATTATTACTTAATTCCGTAATTGCTTCTTGCCGTACTTGCAAATCTTTTTGAGAGTAATGAGCGTTTAATAAGTCCTGACCCAGCCTGGACCTTCCGTAATAAGTATGCGTACTGTTCAAGAATTGGAACAAAGAATGCTTGCCGACAATATCCAAATCCGTCCCATAGTCATGGTGATAATCAATAAATTCTTCCCCAATGTCACTAAATGCACGCCATTCCCCTGATAGTCGGCATAAGTTCTTTTTTGCAATATCAATAAGTCCCGCTTCATAGGCGACCCGCGCAAATATTTTCCGATGGTAGACACAAATAGCGATAAAAATAGCCACTTCTGCACACAACAAAAAAATGAGCTTCGAGGGAAAATGATTGGTCCATGCATTGTAGAGTGTGTAGCCAGACATAACGACCCATGCCAATTTGAATATCCCGACTATATTTGCCCTTTTATCATATTCTGCGTGTAGGGCTTCTCTTTTCTGTATTTCAACTTCGTATTTTTGATACATAAGTCACTGTCTCCATTTGTTTGGATTTCGCCAATATTTTCATCAGCAATACATCCTTATTATACCATATTTTCCATGAGTGTGAAGGCTCCCGAAACTGATGGTTTAACCATATCACAGGAATATCATCTGTCAGACCGTTACGCTGTGTAGTCTCTTGCAAACTGTACTTTTTGGAATAATAAAGTCATTGATTTCAATTTGGTAATATGGTAACATAAAATGGTTATAAAGAAAATTGAATGAATGGTAAAATGAAAAGGAGAAAGACATGAAGAGGATGTTCTTAACAAAATAATACAATTGAATAGAGGTATTTAAAGTTAATTTTAAGGGAGTGGTTTGGCCTTTTTTGAGATGCTTTAAATACAGTTGTATGAGTTAAGAACACTGATAAAGTATAAAATAGCTAATGATTTACTGTGTTTTAGAGCGCAGTTTTTTTATACCCTTTTTTATGAATGAAGAGTTAAGCGCCAGGCTTCTTAGGCTGCTTAATTTGAGTCCGTAAATATTTAGCAGTCAGTGTGAGAGAGCCGCTGACTGTTTTTTTTATGCAAAAAATTCTTAACTCATAACCATGTAGTTAAACTTATAAAACGAGGTGATAGTTATGACAATGCTATTTAGGGCACAAGGAATAAAAAAAGAATTTGGTGACACAACGATTTTAAATGATGTAAGTTTTCATATTCATTTAGGTGACAGATTGGGACTAGTAGGCGTTAATGGAGCAGGCAAAAGTACTTTAGCAAACATCATTTACGGCAATCTAAAGCCAGAAGAGGGAACCCTGATTTGGGATAAGAAAGACATAGAAATAGGCTATCTTAAACAAGATGGATTTTATAGGCAAAGGACTTGGGCGGGAGAAGAGGTAGCTATTAAAGATGAAGGGTACTTAAGAAACTTTTTTGAGGTATCCAGCTATCTAGGGATGGAAAAAGTAAATCCTATGGAAGAGAAGAGGCTTGCCAGCTTAAGCGGCGGGGAAAAAATGAAGATGGCCTTAGCGAATGTATGGCATCGCAACCCAGACTTTCTTATATTGGATGAGCCCACCAATCATATGGACTACCAAGGAATAAACTGGCTTATAGAGGAGTTAAAAAAGTATAGAGGGACAGTCTTAATCATTTCTCATGACAGGTATTTTTTAGATAAGGCAGTGAATAAAATCATTGAACTGAATAAAGGCAAAGCAGATATGTATCATGGAAATTACACTTTTTATAAAGAGGAAAAAAGAAAAAGATATGACAGCCAGCTTCATCAATATGAGATTCAAGAGAAAAATCAAGCAAAGATTAAAGAAGAGATCGATAGATTAAAAGAGTGGTCTGAAAAAGTTCATAG
Organism: Clostridia bacterium; assembly: GCA_029239935.1. The sequence continues at coordinate 3,346 of JARBTY010000238.1, forward strand.
GGACTCTAGGAAAAAAGAAACCGCAGGATTAGGCAAAAAAGAGTATTTTAGAGCAAAAGCTAAGAAAAAGGATAGGCAGATTAAATCGAAGATTAAAAATCTGGAAAAGATAAACGGTGAAGGGGTAAAGAGACCAGAAGAAGATAAAAAGATTCATTTTAGGTTTAATGAGGGAGTCTTAAAAAAGACACGAATGATACAGGCGGAGGATATTAAAAAGAGTTTTGAGACTAGGATTTTGTTTAAAGAATCCTCCTTTTCCATTAGGAGAGGAGAACGGGTAGCCTTGTTTGGGCCTAATGGCTGTGGTAAAACGACGCTGCTGAAAATCCTTCTCGGCGAGGAGGTCTTAGATGAAGGAGAACTTTTTATAAGCCAATCGATTCAAATAGGATATTTGAGCCAAGAGGCACTGGATATAGATACAAACCAGTCCGTTATAGAATTGTTTGATATCAATTCCAGAGCAGAAGAAAGCCGGATTAGAACAATGTTGGCCAATATGGGTTTTGGCGAAAAGATGATAAGACAGCCACTGGTCACGCTGAGTTTAGGAGAACTGACTAGGGTCAGAATGACAAAGCTTATTGCGAAAGGACAGGATTTATTGGTATTAGATGAGCCTCTCAATCACTTGGATATTTACAGCAGAGAAAAATTAGAGGAGGCACTAAAAGCATATGAGGGGACTATCGTATTGGTTTCTCATGATAGGTATATGATAGAAAATCTTTGTGACGGCCTTTTGGTTTTTAAAAATCATAGCATAAAGAAGTGCATAGAAGACCCTAAAAGTTATTTAGAAAATTTATTGATAAAGAGTACAAAAAAGGCTCCAGCATCAATAAATAACGAAAAGAGTCAAAAAGAAGAGAAGATGCGGATCGAAAATGAAATGATATATGTCCTTGGAGAGCTGAGCAAGATACCCAAGGGAACTTTGGCTTATACAGAAATGGATAATAGGTTCAATGACCTGATTAATAAAAAGAAACGATTAAATCTTTGAAGCTTCGATGGGAAATAACTAGCTTTTAAAAGGCGGCCTCAATTGTAAATCGAAATGCAACCCTTACGATTCCAAATTGATCATTAATTCTTAAATTTAATATATATGCCAGGTGGTTGCACCTTGGCTTACAAA
>JARBTY010000239.1 GCA_029239935.1 Clostridia bacterium
ATTATTTGCTCATTGCTTCTTCTATAGCCACGGCTACTGCAACGGTAGCTCCTACCATTGGGTTGTTACCCATACCGATAAGACCCATCATTTCTACGTGAGCAGGCACTGATGATGAACCAGCGAACTGTGCATCAGAGTGCATTCTTCCCATAGTATCTGTCATACCATAAGAAGCTGGACCTGCTGCCATATTATCTGGGTGAAGTGTACGGCCTGTCCCACCACCAGATGCTACTGAAAAGAATTTTTTACCTTGTTCGATACATTCTTTTTTGTATGTTCCTGCAACCGGATGTTGGAAACGAGTTGGGTTTGTAGAGTTACCTGTTATAGATACACCAACGTTTTCTAAGTGCATGATTGCTACACCTTCTCTAACGTCATCTGCTCCATAGCAACGAACCTGTGCACGTTCACCTTGAGAATACGCGATTTCTTTTACAATATCTAACTTTCCTGTTGCATAATCAAATTTAGTTTGTACATATGTGAAACCGTTAATACGAGAAATAACCTGTGCTGCATCTTTTCCAAGTCCATTTAAGATAACTTTTAAGTTTTCTTTACGTACTTTGTTTGCAGAACGGGCGATACCAATCGCACCTTCAGCTGCTGCAAAACTTTCGTGTCCAGCTAAGAAAGCAAAACACTGAGTTTCTTCACGAAGAAGCATAGCTCCTAAGTTACCGTGTCCAAGACCAACTTTTCTGTCATCGGCTACTGAACCTGGGATACAGAAAGCCTGAAGGCCTTCTCCTATAGCTTCTGCTGCTTCTGCTGCAATCTTACATTCTTTTTTGATAGCAATTGCTGCACCTACTACATAGGCCCAACATGCGTTTTCAAAAGCAATAGGCTGTATCGCTTTTGTTAAGTTGTAAGCATCTACACCTTTTTCGTCACAGATTGCTTTTGCTTCTTCAATATCTTTTATTCCATATTGATTTAATACTGCATTAATTTTATCAATTCTTCTATCATAAGACTCAAATAATGGCATTTTTTGGCACCTCCCTCTTACTCATGTCTTGGGTCAACTTTACGAACAGCTTCATCAAATCTGCCGTATTGACCTGTAGCTTTTTGTATTGCTTCGTTTGCATCCATTCCCTTTTTGATCATGTCCATCATTTTACCAAAGTGAATGAATCTGTAACCGATAATCTGATCTTCGTTATCAAGAGCGATTTCTGTTACATAACCTTCAGCCATCTCTAAATATCTAGGTCCTTTTGCGTTTGTTGAATACATTGTACCTACTTGACTGCGAAGGCCTTTCCCTAAATCTTCAAGACCTGCACCGATAGGAAGTCCACCTTCTGAGAAAGCTGTTTGAGTTCTTCCGTATACAATTTGTAAGAAAAGTTCACGCATAGCTGTGTTGATTGCGTCACATACAAGGTCTGTATTGAGCGCTTCTAAGATAGTTTTGCCTGTTAAGATCTCTGCCGCCATAGCTGCTGAGTGAGTCATACCAGAACATCCTATTGTTTCAACTAACGCTTCTTCGATGATACCGTCTTTAACATTTAAAGTAAGCTTACAGGCTCCTTGTTGAGGTGCACACCAGCCTACTCCATGTGTCAGACCACTAATGTCTTTTATTTCTTTTGCTTGTACCCATCTTCCTTCTTCTGGAATTGGCGCTGGGCCATGGTTAACCCCTTTTGCTATTGGGCACATTAAATCTACTTCATGTGAATAAATCATTGTCATGACTCCTTTCCACTCAAATATATTTAAAGATATCTCTTTAAATCATAATTTTAACAATACAACCTTATTGTATAGGTGCTTAAGTAATCTGTCAATATTTATCAGTTTTTAAATTTATTTAAAATGGTAGAGTCTGTAATTTCCCACGGCTTCATTGCCATAATGAGTGGCTATGCCTAGGGCTCCTTTCTCCAAAAGTGCTTCAAAAATAGTATATTTCTTCGCTATATCTGTTGGTTTCGCCTTTATAATTTGATATTGCAGCTGCTCGATATACTCCTTTTCAATACCCATCATCAGTAATCTCTCCTGTATATCTGTCTGTTCCATTTGACTGCCAAGTAATCTAAATTGACTATGAACCCTTGATAGTGCCTCTATTTTGCTGGTTTCAGACAAACTAGGATTTATGCCGCTTTGCAAATACGCAGGGATTTTTTTGAGAATATTTAAAGAGGTTTTGTAGTCAGGGTCTCTATAGGTAAAAAGTGCAATGGTGTCTGGAAAATTCAGCTGACACCCTGCCCCATAAGCTCCTAGTTCTGTACGAATATGAGGTGTCAAATAATATTTTGTTAAATAGGCTGCCGTTAAATAATCTGTGCCATCCAACAATCCCTTGGGTTTTGTATACTGCAAATAAAGATAGTCTACCTGTGTCTCATTGATAAATAAGCTTTTTTGAGGGCAGGCACTGAACTGATACTGAGGTATATTTATGTCTACACTGGGCTGCTCTTTGATAAGCTTTTTCCAGCTGGCCTCATACCTATTGAGATAGGAAAATGGTGCCGCTGTGGCTATTACAGCCCCTTTTTGGTTGTAAATCAAACGATCTATTTCTTTGATTTTACTTATCCACCCTAAATCCTTTTGATTTTTGATTTGTTCACAAAAGGTATACAGCGGGTAACCTTGTTCATACAGATACCGTTTACTGCCCTTGTCACTTCCCATATTTAAACTGGAGAGTGTACCAAGGACATTTGCACTCCATATTTCTCGAAATTCCGTTACAAATTTAACAATTTGATGATGATACCATCTTTCATCTTTAGCCAGTAAGCTCTCCCTTGCTCTGGTTAATAACCCCGCATGATTGGTTTCTTCTTCATCCGTGAGCACTGTCACCTTTAAAAAAGGCGAATACCCCTCCGCGTTATCATAAGCTAGACATTTGGTATCTAACACGCCTTTAAAAGGTGTCTCTTCTTTGGCACTTTCGCTCAGCATATAGGCATACAAAAACATATAAGGCAGCTCTCCCTGCTTAATATGTGAAGTGTTGTAATAAATCTGTGATCTTGCTAATCCATTAGGAAGTTTTGCAGAGATATAGGCCTTATCTCCATCCGCTTTAATCTTACTATCACTCTCTGGCTTTAAGATAAGCTGATCCATGGTGACAGGCTTTAAAGAAGGGTTGCTTTCCTCTTTTTGCCATTTAAGCATCTCCTGAACAATGCCGCTCCATTGTTTTTCAGTGATAGGCGATAGGCTTAGGGGATTTAAAATCTTAGGTTTTGACGGGGCCAGCTCCAGGGTACAGGTTACGGCTTCTTTAAAAAGCAGCTGGGCATAATTCGTCTTTATGGTCCGTGTTTTCTTTAGTTTTTCTTTTTTAATGAAATACTGATAGATTTCTCTGTCATGCGCCCATCCATCTAAAATAGACTGGGCTATTTCTATGCCTCTTGTAGGACTTTCTTCACTATTTAGTAAAGCCAGCTTGGATTGTTTAAGGGTATCCTTTTCTAACGCCTCCTGCTTGCAAAAATGATTGCCTATCTCCTGTGTAATATGATCCAGAACACTGCTATAGGCCTTGCAGCGGGAAGGTTCGATATCCTGTAAAACGATGGAATAAATAGGATAAGGAAGGTCATCATCTTTAAAAATTTTAACATGGGCAAAGCCAGCTTCTCTGGCCCGCTGCTGAAAAAGTGAGTTGCTATTGAGTAAATACGTATTAATCCACAAGTCCATCTCCTGCATTTCTGTGGCTGATAAAGCTTTTGAAATGATAAAGCTTTTGACAAGGCTTGTTTTTTGCCCCTCTGGCAGCACATTGTACTTCTCATATCCTTTATTCTTAGGAAAATTGACTTTAAGATCAATCTCCTGTTTGTTAAAGGAATACTCTGATACGTAGCTTTTAATCACCTCCAAAACCTGATCAATCTCAATGGCGCCATATAAGATAACTTTCATATTGCTTGGGTAATAATAGTCTTTATAAGCCTTGATAAACTGCTCATACGTAAGCTTTGGGATTTCATTGGGATCCCCTCCGCTGTCGCTCGCATAGTGGGTATCTTGATAGACCGCTTCTCTTATACTGCGGTATATGGTGCGGTCAACACTGCTATACGCTCCTTTCATTTCATTGTAAACCACACCTCCAAAGCCTTTGGTCTCAGGATTATAATTAAAAGATTCTTCATAAAAACTGTTGGCTTGGTTAAGCATGTCCGGATGGAATATACTATCTAAATACACATCCAATAGATTCATATAACATTCTTCATAAGGGGTTGAAAAAGGGAAAATCGTCATATCTCCGCTTGTAAGGGCATTCATAAAAATATTAGGATAGGCACTGTTGGCATCAAAAAAAAGCCTGGATGAGGGGTGGGCTTTAGAGCCAGTAAATACTGTGTGCTCAATAATATGATTGACCCCTGTGCTGTCTGTTGTGGGTGTTTTGACACCTAATGTAAAACTTTTTCTGATATCTTCATTTTCTATCCAAATCACACTTAAACCTGAT
>JARBTY010000240.1 GCA_029239935.1 Clostridia bacterium
AAAAAAACATTTTTTATCACTTTATTATATTTTTATATTACACTCTTTTAATTCATCTTATGTTTATTTTTTTAATAAATACTATTTCAAAATAATTTTATGGATCATATATTTGTTTTGTTTTACATTTATCTAAACCTTTTCATCTCAATGGGCATTAACAAGACCAATAGGAGGTGTTTGAGTATAACTACGAATCTCTATCCTGAACAACCTCTCTACCTTTTTAATCATTATTAAAATACGAGCCTGCAACAAAAGAGATGATTTCTCTGTGAAGAAACCATCTCTTTTATATTTTATATTTTTCTGTTTTTTATTAACCGTCTTTTTTAATTTTTATTAAACTGCTTTATTTTTTATACTTGGTTTGATGAATGTGTACTTTTCTACCACTCTCCACACCCCAAGAGCTATCCCAAAATCCACCATACTATGAACAACTGTTCCTAACCCTACAAGTCCAAAAATACTATACCATAGTCCTTTATTATAATAAGCTTCCGTCATCTGATTGCCTATATACAAGGGGAGGATGATAGCTACTTCTGATACAGCATGTATAACTGCCAGTACCAGTGCAAACACGCCTGCGCGCCAATAATTTGAAAGTATATGTGGGTGTTTCTTTACATAAAGTGCGCCGATGATTGTAAATATAATATGACTCAGTGCCCTAAGTACTATCGGAATCGGAAAACCCGCTAAGAAAAATCCCATTGTGGTTCCTAAAGCAACAAATACTGCAGTAGCTGGTGATATAAACATCGCTACGAAGATGGCTACATGACTTGCAAGGGTAAATGACGCCGGTTCAAGTATAATCTTTACAGGGGAAATGAGGGGAATAAGTATCCCTATAGCGCAAAGCATCGCTGCAACTACCATAGTTTGAATATTTGATTTTGCTTTCATTTCTAAATCCTCCTTATAATACATGTGTAATATTATATGTAAACACATATGTAATTACAGTATAGCGTTTTTCATTAAAATGTCAAGTTTTATCTGGAGATAATAGCCTATACTATTCGTTCATGCTGTTAGCATATGTAATTGCTGTATAAATAAACATCATAAATAAAGGATATTAGGAAAGCCCATTCTTTAGCTTTCTTAATATCCTTTATCGTATATTATTGAAATATCATCCTTACATTAATATGCTGATTATAATTTCCAAAACCTTTTCCAAAAATAGTAAGCCCGCCAACATTTCCTGTATCACCTGGAATAGCTATTCTAAATGTAATGTCACTTTTGTAATTAATCTCTAATTGGTCGATGCAAACCTCTGAAATTTTTCTCCCATCAATAAAGGTGCCTTCTTTATTAATGGACAACAATTTCAAAAGACCATGCTGATTCCAGTTAGGGGACCACCAAGACGGGGTATAGATACCTTGTACTGTTCCAAAATCTCCCGGACTTGTCCAGTAACCCAGATAAGCATCATTGAGATGGAAGTGTACATCACTTGGCCACTCCTCACAAAACCCCGGTGCCTCCGAAGATATTTCCAGTGAAATCTGTATTTCTGATAGCTTTTGATTTGACTTTAAGTAGTTGGGTATACGGTATTCTACAAAACCTTTACCAAACCATATAATACTTGCATCACTTCTTTCAGGTGCATCAAAATACCTTGGATCATCTACCTCTCCTATAATGGAGGTCTTTGTTGATAAACCACAAGTAGGGTAAATACTGTAGTTGGTATAACTTCCAACCGGAATCTCAACTTGGTACATACTATCTCTTGATACATCTGCAAGAAAATCTATAATAAGCCTGTTTTCTTTGAGGTGACATATTTTTTGTGAGCCCCGTTTGCCTGACATGAGAGTCACATCAATCAGTCCAGCTTCTACAAGTATTTTCATATGCTGCGTCATTGCTCCATTAGTAATCCCCAGTTCTGCCGCTAATTCATTCAGATTCATTTGTTTATTCTTAGAAAGGATTTGAATCAAATTCATGCGCACAGATGAACCCAACGCTTTACATACCTCTACAACTTCTTCTATATCCAATATTTCTCTCATAGCAATCGACCTTTTCTTTTAGAATTATCTAAAATAGATTATACCCCTATTCCATATTTGTTACAAGTGTTTGATACAGTGCATAATACTTGCCTTGAAGCGCCATAAGTTCTTTATGGCTTCCCGCTTCGGCCACTTCCCCTTCTTCAATCAGCATAATACGCTCCACATCTTTGATGGTACTTAATCTATGAGCGATAATAAAGCTGGTTCTCCCCTTCATAAGTTTTAGCATCGCCTCTTGTATGTGAAATTCTGTCCTGGTATCGACACTACTTGTTGCCTCATCCAATATAAGAATAGGGGTATCCCTTAAAATAGCTCTTGCTATAGCCAGCAGTTGACGCTCTCCCGCGCTTAAACTTTTGCCGCTTTCTGTTAATACCGTGTCATAACCTTTAGGCATTCTTTTAATAAAATCATGGGCATTGGACATTTTGGCTGCTGCTTTTACCTCTTCATCGGATGCATCTAGGTTGCCATATCTGATGTTTTCATAGATACTCCCTGTAAAGAGATACGTGTCTTGAAGTACCACTCCAAAACACTTTCTTAAGCTATTTCTAGTGTATTCTCTAATATCCCTTCCATCTATTAAAATCTGTCCTTCTGTCACATCATAAAATCTAGTCAACAGATTGACAATGGTTGTTTTCCCAGAGCCAGTTGTACCTACTAAGGCTATGCTGCTTCCTTTCATTGCCTCAAAAGACACCTTTTTTAATACAGGTACATCTGCTCTATACCCAAAAGAAACTTCTTTAAAACAGACATCTCCTCTGGGATGCCTAAGTGTCAAAGCATCCTTCTTATCCTTTGTTTCTTCCTCTTCGTCCAGTATCTCAAATACCCTTTCAGCACTTGCCACAGCCGATTGAAGGGTATTAAAAACATTGGCTATTTCATTAAGCGGTTTTATAAACTGCTTAGAATAACTTAAAAAACTTGCAATAACCCCTATAGAAATTAAATCTTTTGCAGCCAGCACGCCTCCGATTCCCGCTATGGCGGCAAATCCCAAATTTCCAATCACATTCATAAGCGGCATCAAAAACCCTGACCAAATCTGTGCCTTAAGTCCTACCTCGAAAAGCTGATTGTTAATAGCTGAAAAGTCTTTGATGACTTTCTCCTCATGATTAAAGGCTTTGATGACATGTATCCCTGTTATGGCTTCTTCTATGTACCCATTCAATCTGCCAAGTTCTCTCTGCTGATGCTTGAAATAAACTTTTGTTTTGATTGCAATGGTCTTTGAAAGCAACAATACCAATGGTACGGTTACAAGACTTGCTGCAGTAAGTCTTGGACTTAATAGGATCATCATCAAAAGAGCCCCCGCTATATTGATGAGTCCCGCCATAAGCTGCGCTGCAGACTGCGAAATAGTGGTGCTTACATTTTCAATATCATTGGTTAAGTGGCTCATCACTTCTCCATGAGTATGGGTATCAAAAAAGTTGATAGGTAATTTTTGAAGCTTTGAAAAAAGATGGCTTCTCAACTGAATGACGATACGTTTTGATACCCCCGCCATCACCCACCCCTGCATCAGGGTAACAAACGCATCTATCCCATATGCTGCTATCAATACAACCATCATGATTTGTAAAAACCCTAAGTCAACATAACCCTCTTTTACTGATAAACTATCAATGACTTTTCCAATTGCATAAGGAATAAGGATATGAATCCCGCCACTTAGGGCAATAGCCATTCCTATCCCCATAAGCGCCCGCTGTTCACCTGCAAAATATTGTTGCAGTCTTTTCATCGTTTCTTTAAAATGCTTAGGTTTTATAACAGGTCCTCTAAACCTACTGTTACCCCTGCTCCCTTGTTTGGTAAACATACTACCATTCATCTTCACATCGCCTCCTTGCCTAACTGCGATATAAAAATATCTTGATAGATTTGGCAGTTCTTTAGAAGTTCTGAGTGTCTCCCTATACCTGCTATTTTACCCTTATCTAATACGATAATTTGATCTGCCTCCATCACAGAAATGATTCTTTGCGCAACAATTAAAGAGGTCAAATTTCCCATATAATTTTTTAAGCCTCCCCTAATCTTCTCTTCTGTGATGAGGTCTATAGCACTTGTGCAATCGTCCAAAATTAGAATCTTTGGTTTTTTAATCAGTGCTCTTGCTATAGAAATCCTTTGTTTTTGTCCTCCCGAAAGATTTACGCCGCCTTGACCCAGAAGGGTATCGTACTGCTCAGGAAACTGCTCTATAAAGCCATGGGCTTGGGCCAGCTTAGCTGCCTCTTCGACAGCTGCTAAATCAGCCTCCTCCTCTCCCCACTTTATATTTTCTTTAATGCTCCCTGTAAAAAGCATCACCTTTTGAGGAATAACAGCTATGCTCTTTCTCAGTAGTGAACCGCTGATTGTTTTAATATCAACCCCATCTACTT
>JARBTY010000241.1 GCA_029239935.1 Clostridia bacterium
TTCCAAGTTATGATAATCCCTATTATGTTAAATTGTTTAAATATATAAAAGATACAGCTAAAACGAGAGGTTATGGCTTAGTATTAGTAGAAATAGATGAAGAGAACGATTCTGAACATGAGTCAATCATGAACGTTGTCACAAGAAATGTAGATGGTATTATTTTGTGTACATATAGAGGAAATAAAAGCCATATTAAAAATATCATTAATTTATCTAAAAAACTTCCTATAGTATTCATGGATAACTTTGAATTTGATGAACCTATCAGCTCTGTTGTAGTAGATGGTTATGCGGGGATGTTTAAAATAACTAAGCATCTGATTGACTTGGGACATAAGAATATTGGTTATATAGATGGCAATTCTGGCTATAGGGTAGCTAGCGAAAGAAAAGATGGTTATGAAAATTGCCTTAAGCAACACCATATAAGCATACGGTCCGAACTCATTTACTATGCCGATTATCAAATAGATGCAGGCTATGAAGCGTGCAGATATTTTATGGAAGAGTGTAGAATAAGACCTACTGCTCTTATTTCTGCCAATGACATTATGGCGATTGGAGCTATTGGCTATTTAAGAGAAAAGGACTATGATGTCCCAAAAGACATAGCTGTAGCTGGATTTGACGATATCTACTTAAGTAAGATTATTGTTCCAAATTTGACAACTTATCGGCAGCCTTTTAATTTAATAGCTCAGCAAGTTGTGAAGATGCTTATAGATAAAATCAATTTACCACGTTTAGAAACGAAACAAATTAGAGTAGATGGACAACTTATTATCAGAAGCTCTACTGATGGCACGAAGGCAGATACGATGGTTCCTATAAGTTTGTAAGATAGGAATCAGAAGGCGAATGTAAGTTGATTTAAAAATAGAGATATAATTCATACAAAGGGAAGCCTCCTAACTCATTTTAAGGGATATTTAAAGAGGGTTCCTTTTTTTATGCTGTTATATAATATGCCTTTTAAGAGCAAGGATTATGTTTTTAGCTGAAAATAAATCTATAGTTAATTATCTATAATGATGAAAAGTTATAGATTTATTTTTTATGCATTTTGACATAGTTACATTGTGTTTCATATTAAATACCATGAAAATGCACAACTATATGTCAAAATATTGATTAATATTTCATAAGATGATATTATTGTATCAAAGTTCTGAAAACATTTTCATGAAAATATTTTCAGATAAATATCTAAGCATCGGAGAGGAGAGATTTAACTTTCTGGAGCTAATAAAAAGTTTCAATTCATAATATCTAAAAAATCCTAATGACCAGATGTTCATAGTGTAAACAATATACTGAAAAGGGAGGTTACATTGCAGACTTACTAAAAAACTTTTATAAATAAATGGTATCATTAGTGATTTTAGTTTCAAAATACTTCAAAGAAGGGGCGAAAATAAAATGAGAAAAGTAGTTGCACAAATATTAGTAATTTGTTTGTTTTTAACAACAATATTTACTAACAACATAACAGTATTTGCTGCTGGGACAGCACAAGTTACAAGCCTAAGATGTGAGTATACCACTGAGCCTATTGGGATAGATGTAACAAATCCTAGATTTAGTTGGCAGATGATCTCGAATGAGAGAGGACAAAAACAAAGTGCTTATCAAATCATTATAACTAAAGATGGGGGAGAAGAAGTTTGGGATTCAGGGAAAATTAATTCAGATCAATCCGTTGGAATTGAATACAAAGGAAGTGCACTAATCTCCCAAACAAAATATGAGTGGACTGTTGATGTGTGGAATAAAGATGATGTAAAACTAGCATCCAAATCATCATGGTTTGAAACGGGGCTTTTAAGTACTTCTGATTGGGACAATGCTCAATTTATTACGGCAAGTCCGGTGGTAAAACCTAATATAACTGCCTATACAATTGAAACCAAGTTCAAAATTGAAAGAGATGGTATAGGGGTTGTATTTGGTTCAAAAAGCTCATCACAATTTTTAATGTGGCAAATTAATACTTTTGATTTTGCAGCTCAACAAAAAGTTTATTTTAGGCCTCATAGATGGAATGGTGCACCTGCATTATTAGTGGAAAAAGATATATCAAGTGTTATTCCTTGGACCTCTAGGTATGATGAACATACACTTAAAATAATAGTTGATTCAAATAATCTCATTACAACATATATTGATGGTCAACAGATAGATCAAAGAATGGATTCAATGGCCAGTTTTGGAGATTTTGGTTTTCGTCAATGCAGAAGTGTAAATGTAGCAGAGACTGGTTATTTCGATGATTTTAAAGTAACCGACAACAGTACTGGTACAGAAAAGGTTGCTTTTTATTGCGATTTTGAAAAAGAAAATCCTTTAGGCATAGGAAGCATTCAGGAGGGGAGGCTGTATGTCGAACCTATTGCAGGAGAGGTATATACAGAATCACTTATTAAAGAGACATCAGCCCCTATGTTTAGAAAAGAGTTTACTGTAGATTCTAATAAAACAGTAAAAAGTGCCAAGTTATATGCAACAGCACTAGGTGTTTATGAAGCCTATATCAATGGACAGAAAGTAGGAGCAGATAAATTAGCACCAGGCTGGACAGATTATAATGATTATGTACTTTATCAAACATTTGATATAACTAATATGTTGCAACAAGATGCTAATGCTATTGGTGCAGTGGTAGGAGATGGCTGGTATGCAGGCCATGTATCTACAGGTGGTGGGAATTTTAATAAGTATGGTAAAAAAACAGCATTTTTAGGTAAATTAAAGATAGAGTATACCGATGGTTCTTCAGAGCTTTGTGTAACAGATGCTACTTGGAAAAACATAAAAACTGGACCTTTTGTAGCTACAGATAACCAAGATGGAGAAACTTACGATGCACGTAAGGAATTACCAGGATGGGATAGCCCTAATTTTGATGAGACTGCTTGGACGAATGCTGATATAGCTAGTAAGACTAATTTGGCATCTACATTTGAACCTCAAACAATAGACAGAGTAGCTCAAATTGGGCCAGCTATTGAAGTTACAGAAGAATTACCGGTACTTACCCGTACAGAACCAACCCCAGATACTTTTATTTATGATTTGGGTCAAAATGTAGCAGGATGGGCAAAAATTAAAATTCAAGGTCCAGCTGGTGCTAAGGTTAAAATACGTTTTGGTGAAATGCTTTATGATGGAAAGCCTATAACGCTACAGTATAAACAAGAACCTACATCAAAAGGCTCACTCTATACAGATAATCTGCGTACTGCAAAGGCCACTGATTATTACATTCTAAAAGGTGATCCAGATGGGGAAATTTATGAACCAAGATTTACTTATCATGGATTTAGATACATAGAGATTACTTGTAATGACCCATCAGTTATTATTCCAGGCATTGAAGATGTAAAAGGAGTAGTGGTGGGAACGAATACCGAACGTGTAGGAAACTATGAAACATCTGATGCTAAGGTTAATCAGCTCTATAGCAATATCGTATGGGGACAAAGAGGCAACTTTATGAGTGTACCAACAGATTGTCCGCAGCGTGATGAGCGTTTAGGATGGACAGGAGATGCACAAGTTTTTTCACGTACAGCTATGATGAATATGGATGTTAATCAGTTTTTCAAGAAATATGCTAAAGATTTAGACTATGCACAACTAGATAATGGAGCAATATTTGATATCGCCCCTTCACAAGGACATGCTGTTGGAGCTGGAAATGCAGGGTGGGGTGATGCCGCTGTCATTATTCCTTGGAATATGTATACAACCTATGGAGATAAACAAATCATTCGAGATAGCTATGATATGATGAAAAAATGGATTAATTACTGTAGGGATACTAGTGGTAAATCAGCAGGTAAGACATATATTATCGCTAACTGTGCTTATGGAGACTGGTTATCTATGGGAGAAAGTACACCAAACGATGTTGTCGCTACAGCTTATTTTGCATACTCTACCAAATTATTTGCAAATATGGCAGAAGTAATAGGTAACACAGCAGATGCTTCTGCATATAATGCACTTTTCGAAAACATAAAGAATGAGTTTAACACAACATTTGTAGATGCAGATGTAAGAATAAAAGGAAACTCTCAAACAGCTTATTTATTAGCTCTTAGCATGGACTTACTGCCACAAGAGTCTAGAGCAAAGGCAGGGGAACATCTTGTAGAACGTATAGTAGCTAGTAATTATCATTTATCAACAGGATTTTTAGGAGTAAATATTTTGTGTCCAGTACTTAGTGAGATGGGTTATTCAGACTTAGCTTACGAGTTATTACTTACAGAAACATTTCCATCTTGGCTATATAGTGTAGCCAATGGGGCAACGACTATATGGGAACGTTGGAATTCTTATACTATTGATGGTGGATTTGGACCAGTAGGGATGAACTCTTTTAACCATTATTCTTATGGAGCAGTGGGAGAGTGGATGTTTAACAATTCAGCGGGGATTGATTTAG
>JARBTY010000242.1 GCA_029239935.1 Clostridia bacterium
GAAGTCAGCGAACGGGTATCACTGGTACTTTCTATCTCACTCCTTGTACTGATGATATGTTTGACAGCACTTACGGTGCTAAGTCCTGAACTATTGGTTTTAGAACATATAAAATCCACATGGTCTTCTCGTTTTATTGCCTTTACAGTCAAATGCTTTTCTGACTCCGCTGCCACTCTTGGATCATTGGGATTGAAATAATTGGAGACTTCCCCAACTTGAGTGGATACAAGAATCACTTCTCCTTCATAATTGATAGACTTAATCCCATACTCTATGACAAATAGCTCTTGTTTTACAAAAGAGGCCATTCTCTTTATATCTATCTCGAGAATATGTCCCTTAGGGGATTGCCACCTAATATGTCTATTAGTAAATCCCCCCCTCATATCTAATACTCTTTTATAGTCTAATACCTCTCCTTCAAATAACGAAAATCTGTCCCCGTCGATAAAAAGCTCTATACCTTGTACATCTGTGACGTTAATAATCTTTTGTTTCTTTTCTATAAAACCTTGTAATTTCTCTCCATATTTAACCTCTGAAAGGTCATAAAATCCATTGATATAGGTGCCTCTAATGGTATTATGTCCCTCGTCATAACCTTCTTCAAAATTCCCTCTAACCCCTATATAACCATTGGCTACATGAAAGAGTGTCTCGTCTATTGTAAGTCTTGAGATATCTAGAAAATGGCTGGTAATTTCCCATGTATTTTTTACTGTCATATGTCCTTCACTACTCCTTTATAGCTCCTGAAATCAGTCCTGATACGATTTGTTTTTGGAATAAAAGTACCACAATAAGTGTTGGTACCGTTACAACGATAGTAGCTGCTGATACCTGGCCCCATAATATTTCAAATTGGCTCCTTAAAAAAGATACTGCCACAGGTACTGTGTGGTATTCTTTGTTGGTATTAAGGGTAATCGTTAAAAGGTATTCATTCCATGCGGATATAAAAGTAATAATCGCTGTTGTAAATACCCCTGGAGCCGCAAGGGGAAAAATAACTTTTGTAAGTGTCTGAAACGGTGTGGCACCATCAATCTTTGCAGATTCTTCAATGGCCAAGGGGATTTTATTAAAATGGGTCACCATAATCCACACGGCTGCTGGCAAAGTAATCGTCGAATACGGCAAAACTACAAAATAACTGTTTGTCAGATTAAGTACTGTAAACAAATTATAGATTGGACCTACTACAATCATCTGCGGAAACATTGAGATGACAAGTATCAGTCCTAATAAAATATTTTTCCCTATAAAATTAAATCTTGAAATAGCATAGGAAGCCAGTATGGCAATACTGACTACATACAATGTTGTTGTAGTTGATACCACAAAGCTGTTCCATACTGAAAGAAGCATCTGCTTCTCAAAGATAACTGTTTGATAGTGATCTAAGACAGCTCTCCCTGCATAGATTGAATACGCCCCATCTCCAAATATTTCACTTGTAGGTTTAATTGAGGTTACAAGGATCCAAAAGAAGGGAAATATGATAATCCCCATAAAAATTACTATAAAAACAGCAAATACCACTTTCCATAATCCTGCATTGGTCCGCGTTTTATTCATTTTATCTCCCCCCTAACTTTTAGACATAAGGTCTGTGCCTAGCACTTTGACAAACAGCGTAGCTATTGCCGCCACACATATAAACATCATCACAACAACAACTGACCCATAACCAAAATTTGTTT
Organism: Clostridia bacterium; assembly: GCA_029239935.1. Next base: position 1,707 of record JARBTY010000242.1, read on the forward strand.
GTCCAAACATAATTTTATAGGCATAAATGGATAAGGTCTCTGTAGACCCTCCTGGTCCTCCCCCTGTTAAAACCGCAATGAGGTCATATACCCTAAAAGCATCCAGTGTCCTAAATAATAACGCTACCAATATAGCCGGTTTTAGAAGGGGCATTGTAATAGAAAGAAAGGTTCTTATTTTGCCCGCGCCATCAATTTGTGAGCTTTCATAAAGGCCGCCATCTATTGTTTGAAGGCCTCCTAAAATAAGCAGTGCCATGTAAGGTGTTGTTTTCCATACGTCCGCAATAATAGCACATACCATCGCTCCGCTGCTTGTCAGCAAAAGCTGCTCTGCACTTTGGACTAGCCCTATATCTGCAAATAACTTGGCTATAATACCGCTGCCGCCATCATACATATAACTCCACATCAGAGCCGATACTGCTGTAGGGATTGCCCACGGGATAAGGGATATGGTCCTGATGATGCCAATACCCTTCATTGCTTTATTCATAATCATAGCTAAGGCAAGACCTAACATGAATTCTATAAATACAGAAACTGATGTAAACAAAACTGTATTTTTAAGGGCTGACCAAAACCTCAAGTCCTTTAAAACCTGTTTATAAGCTGTAAGTCCTATAAAATTCGAACCAATGATACTTTTATCCAGATCATCCATAACGAGCTGAATGTTTTCTCTATTTCCAAGCTCTACATCCCCATTAACCTCATAGAGCTTCGTCACATCACCTCTTACATCCGCCATAAACGTTTCTATTCTTTTGGCCTCACTGCCAGATAGTTTTATATTTTGATTTTGTTCAGCGTACAAGGCTGCCATTTCATTAACATATGCCATAATTCTTTCAAACTCTTGTTTCTGATCTTCTGCTTTTATAAACGCCATATCTTTTTTAAGATAATAGGCGATATACTTAGCATTTTCGCTAAAACTATCGGTATTAAAGCTACTGTCCAAAAACATCTTTGAATTTTGCTGATCATTTAACCGATAGTCAAAAACGGTATATTTAATGGAATCTACTATGGGCCAAATAGAAAAAATAGAGATAATGATAAGTATTGGTAATATAAATAAAAATTCCTTTAAGGATATCCTTTTACTCACGTCTTGCCCCCCCTTAACTATTATTTTATGGGAAAACTATGCTATATTTTATTTTTAATACAGATGGGAATAGCATGCTTACTGCGCATTCTATTCCCATCATGAAGTATTTTATTATTTCAATGCTTCTTCAAGTGTCTTAACCGTTGTGTCTATATCTTGACTGCCTGATAAGTATTTATGAACGTTAACTTGTACTGTATCCGATACTTTTGCATACTCTGCACTTACAGGCCTCGAAATTGTTGACTGAAGAGCCTTTTGAAAACCTGGAAAGTTAAGGAGTTCATTGGACTTCTTGATTTCTTCATCGTTAAGAAGCGCATTAAATCCTGGTAAATAGCCACCCTGTGTGGAATTAATCTTTTGTCCTTCTTGACCTGCAACAAAGGTCATAAAAGCCCATGCCCCTTCTGGGCTTTTGGAGTTTTTATTCATGGATAAAAGCCATCCCCCTACAACATTTCCAGTTGGCAGAGGTGCAATGCTGATCTGATCTGGTTTAACCTTTGATCCCTCTCCTTTAATAAGTCCATATTGATAAGGCCAGTTTCTTGAAAATACTGATTTACCTTGTGTAAAGCTTGTATCTGTAGCCCCTTCATCATAGTTCAAAATGTCAGCTGGCACTACTTTTGATTCTACGAATTTTTTCATTGTTTCAAGTCCAGCTTTTAAATTGGTATAGCTATTTGTAAACTCTGACGCATTACAAGTTAAACCTTCATATTGTTTGGACTGGAATACATACCCCGTTTCTGTACCGCCTTGACCGCTGTATTTTTCAGCCATTCCATAAAAATCATCGTATGTATAGTCTCCGCTTTCCAGCTTTTTAGCATCTTCTTCGCTTACTATATCCGTACGGAAATATAAAAGACCTAAATCTGGGAAGTAAGGCAGTGTGTACTGTTTGCCTTGATATTTGCCAGATGCCATAGATCCTGCATTAAAATCTGTTTCATTAAGTCCTGTCTCATCCATTAACATATCAAGCGCTTCTATATAACCTGCTGCTGCGAACTCCCCAGCCCATACAACATCCAGTGACATCACATCGTATTCATCTGAACCTGATGATAAGGAGGTCAGTAATTGGTCATGCATTTGCCCTGAATCATTGGTAAATTCAACAATTTCTGCTTCATATTCATTTTGAGCGCTGTTAAATGAGCTAATCAGTGCTTCAAGTGCTGGCGTACTATCTGCCTGCACTGCAAATTTAATTTTTGTTTTCTCAGCTGGCGCACTTTCTTCTTTTGGAGCCTCTGCTTCTGTTGCTGGTGCTGGCGCCTCCGCCTTAACCTCAGCTGCTGGTTTCTCCGCTGTATTTCCTCCGCATCCTACACTTGCAATTGTCATTGCTGCCACAGCTAAAATACTTAACCATTTTCTCATTCAAATTCCCCCTTGAATTTTTATTATCTTCTTTAATTGAACCAAAACTATTGATATCTACTTTTGTTTTGATGTTATAAATCTATTTTATACTATTTATTCCAATTAGTATTTTACTATTTTAATAAAAGTATTATAATATTAATGAATAAACTATCTATAAGTTCAGTATTAAGGAGGATGCTTTTTATGGAACATAGTTATTTTCAAAATAT
>JARBTY010000038.1 GCA_029239935.1 Clostridia bacterium
ATGCATATCCAGACAAAAGATGTCATAGAGGCTATGAATACAAAATGGAATGCTTTAGGGTTTTATCCAGGGTTGGTAGGAGGCCACTGTATCGGAATAGATCCCTATTATTTTATCTATCAAGCAGAAAGGCTTGGATTTTCTTCACAAATTATAGCTTTAGGTCGAAAAATTAATGATGCCATGGGAGCTTATATTGCAGATCTGGCCATTAAGCAGTTAGTCAAGATAAGTCAAGCTGTAAAAGATGCGAAGGTGTATATTATGGGGATTACATTTAAAGAGAATTGTCCAGATGTTCGCAATTCTAAGGTTGAAGATATTATAAAACGGTTGAATGAATACGGTATATTTCCTATCCTTGTAGACCCCATTGCTGACAAAGAAGAAGCAAAAAAGGTGTTTGATATGAGGATGGTTTCTATAGAAGAAGTATCCGAAGCAGACTGTATGATTTTTGCAGTAGCCCATGAAGCATTTAAAAATTTGTCAGGGGAAGCATTAGACAAGATGTTTAAGATCCTTCCGCCAAAAGAAAAGATTATCATTGATGTAAAAAATATCTTTGACAAACAACAGCTAGAAGATAAGGGGTATCTATATCAAAGTCTTTGATGGGGAGGATAAGTAGATGGATAAAGATTTAAAAAGAGAAAAACGTATGGTAGTGATGCTTTTAGGGATAATTATCCTTTTAATTATCAGTGCGGCTTCACTTTTCTTTGTAAAGGATGATGAAACTATAGGTGTAGATACTATAAATAAAGAGAATGCCTATGATGCGACAAAGAAAATAGAGAAAGCTCTAAAAAAAATAAAGTCTGATAGCCGTCAAGCGGTTGTTATTACAGATATTCAAACAACAGAAAAAAAAGTGGCTCTGACCTTTGATGGTCTTGCAGATGCTGAGACAATGGGGAAAATATTAGAGTTATTAGACATATACAACATGAGAGGAACCTTCTTTGTCTCAGGAATTGGTGCAGCAGAAGATCCAAAAACAGTACAGTCTATTGTAAAAGCCAAGCAGGAAGTGGGCAGCTATTCTTTAGAGGGCAAAAAACATATGGAAAAGCTTACATTGGAAGAATTGGTGGAAGATTATTGCAGGACTAATGTGATTTTGGATACATTAATAGGAAAAGAGCCAAAGCTGCTTAAATGTAATGTAACAGAATATACAGAAGAGGTTTTAAGAGCTGCACATGTAAGTCATATCACAGGGGCAGTCAGAAGCACCCAGTTTTTAAATCATAAGAGCTTTTCTTCTTACGAGATGACAAAGGGGTATGTCAAAAGATTGCCTGAAGGCAGTATCATCTCTATAAAGACAGAAGGATATCTTGATGAGGAAGAATATACGGAAAAGGTACAGGAAAAACCTGCTGTGGACAAACAGGCAGGTATAGAAGTAACGGAGAGTCAGCGAGTTATGAGCGAGGAGGAGCAACTGATACAGGTTGTTGAGTGGTTGCTACAGGCGTTGCAGGAAACGGAGTATACAACGGAATTTGTAAAAGAGTTTGAAGGTCAGCCAAAGAGAGAAGCAGCCACATATCTTCAAGGAGAAAAAAATGAAAACATACAAATAGAAGACGTGCAAAGACCTACTGGGTATCCAAAGATACATACAAAAAGTAATAGTCTTCCCGTAGTACCAAAGCCTTTGCCAGAGATATCAGAGTCTGATATGAAGCATAAGGAATTTGAACGTTTAAGAAGAGAGAATAAGGGGGAACTAGCAAAAGAAATTCGTCTGGTTTATACAACAGAACAGGCGGTATCATACATATTTTATGGTATTGGTCATGAGACAGTTTTTAATGATGTATTAAGTCAATTATACAAAATAAATGCCAAGGCAACTTTTTTTGTAACCATGCAGGAAATGCAGGACTATCCCGATAGAATACTTCAAATTGAAAGTGGCGGACATGAACTTGGGATAGCCATCGTACCCCATGGGACGGCTGATTATTATACAGTATGTGAGGAAATTGATACAGCAAGACAGTATTTAAAGAACACATTTAATATAGACACTGATTTGGTAAAACAACCTTGGGGCCAGCTTCAGGCTCACACTAAAGAGTCGATTTCAGCGATGGGGTGTAAGCTGATTACCCATGAGACGGCTGTTGTGCAAACAAAAGACGAATATGCAGTGTCGGCAGAGGAGATTATGACATCCTTATTTGGACCAAGTATGTATGCACTTAAGAGAGGGCAAATAGTGTTCTTCCGAATGGATTATTACAAAGGCAGCGATATATTGGTTGGAGAACTTATAGAGAAAATCACACAACAAAAGCTTAGCAATATTGCGTATACTGGGGACTATTCAAAAGAGCAGACTAAAAATGGTTCAGAGTATGTTATAAAGGGGGTTAATGCGTTGCTTAGCAATAAACAAAAGGTCTATGAGTATCCATTAGCTTCTGAAAGCATACTGACGGAAGTAAGCTTGCCGATAGGTACCGGACATCTTGCACAAATGGGTACTGAAGATATTTTACAGAGGATTTCAGAGAGGTACATTGGAAATCCAGATGTTCAATCGGTTACGCAGCTGCCTGGATTTACAGAAGAGGAAATTATTAAAATTGATCAAAAAGGAACCGTAAAAACAGAAGAAGGGGAAAAAGTGATTTTTTTGACATTTGATGACTGGGGCACCGATGCAGCTATTAATCATCTGCTGTATGTATTGAGAAAACATCAAGTTAAGGCTACTTTTTTTATCAGAACGAATCATGTGCCCTCCAATCCCAATCTTTTAAGGGCTATAGCGGAGGAGGGACATGATATAGCCAGCCACACGGATTCTCATAGGGCACTTGCAGATTATGATGCCCAGACTAAATCATATACTTCCATTACGGAGGATGAAAGATCTCAGCTGCAGCAAGATATTATTTTGTCCTATGATGTGCTGAAGGAGATTATTGGAGATGTGAAAAATGAAGAAGGCAGACCCACATTAACCACCATGTTCAGACCACCTACCTTGGCAGTCAGTAGACTAGGTTTTGAAACGGTTTTGGATAGTGGATATGAATATATTGTTAGTGGTGATTTCAGTACCCATGATTACGAAGCTAAAAGTAAAGAGGAACTATTGGGATTATTAATGAATGGGATATTACTTAAGAATAGCACTGTAAGGCAGTTAGAAAATGGAAGTATCGCAGTAATGCATATGTCAGATGAAAGTCAATATACTGCTGAGGTAATAGATGAATTTTTAACTAAAAATCAGTTGAAAAAAGAACCTGAGCGGTATAATTTTGCAAAGCTTAGTGATTATTTACAGAAGAAAACTAAGAAAGATTAGGGGGGATGCTATGAAGTGGTTAAACAAGATAGAGATTAATAAAAAACCTAAAACTATAATAGACGTATTGGCAGAATATCGTGAAAATAGGCGACTGCTTGCCAATGTTCCAGATGCGGAGAACGTGCGTACCAATGTTGACCGAAGAGGCAAAAATGTTGTTGAGGATTATGAAGGCGATGCGCAGTCATTTATTGAGAATAAAAAGGCTGGCATAAGGTATCAGGTTGACTATGAGGTTTACATCAAATGTATTACCAAACAAGGGGGAAAAGTAAACTTTAAAGCAAAAGTAATAGATATTTCTGCCGCAGGTATTTTGGTGCAGCTGGAAGATGAAAATCAGCTGGAATTAGTTAATGAGGCACAACACATTAAGCTCAAATTTGAAATTATTCCTGGCACTATGCCGGAAGGTTATGAGATGAAAGTTGATATTTTTGCAGCGCCTGTTCGCTCAGAGCCAATAGGAGGAGAACAAGTGTTTTGTGGCTTTGAGTTTAAAGAAACTTTGGCACAATATGTCAATCGAAAAAAAGGTCGATATACTCTTTTGGCAGCAAGTTTACTTTTATTTTTTATTACAGCTTTTATTATACTGATGAGAGTAGAGAGTATTTTATATTTTAAGTTTAATAAATACCTCTATTTATACAGTATTATTGCAGCAACTTTTCTGCTGAGCCGTTATTTATTTGGAGCGATGTATCGGGTAGTTCCTATAGATATTCATTATACACCAGGCGTATCCATTATTATTCCCTGTTTTAATGAAGAAGAATGGATACAGAGAACAATATTAAGTTGTATCAATCAGGATTATCCTATAGATCGGCTGGAAGTTATTGTTGTAGATGACTGTTCTAACGATCAGTCGGTGGTAAGAATTCAGGAGATTATTCAAAAATTATATAAAGAAACAGAAAAATTTGATACAAAAAATCGTATCACCTATGTTGTGCAAAAAGAAAATAAAGGGAAAAGGGATGCTCTAGCCTGGGGGGCACAGCTGGCAAAACATGATTTAATCGTTTTTGTGGATTCTGATAGTTTTTTAGATCCGTTTGCAATACGTAATCTTGTACAGCCTTTTAAGGATGCTAAAATGGGCGGTGTCTCAGGCAGGACTGATGTGGCCAACACCTATACCAATGGACTGACCAAAATGCAGTCTGTACGTTATTACATAGCTTTTAGAATCATGAAAGCAGCTGAAGCCTATTTTGATGCAGTGACCTGTCTTTCGGGACCGCTTTCGTGTTATAAGAAAGAGATTGTTTTAGAGCATACAGAAGAATGGCTGAACCAGAAGTTTTTGGGTCAGAGGGCAACTTTTGGAGATGATAGGAGTATGACCAATTTTGTATTAAAGAATCATAGAACAGGTTATCAGGATACTGCAGTTTGCTCTACGATTGTGCCAAATACTTATAACGTTTTTTTAAAGCAGCAAATGAGATGGAAACGATCGTGGCTTAGAGAGTCTATCATTGCTGGGAGTTATATATGGAAAAAAGAACCTTTTATGTCAGTGTTTTTTTATATGGGACTAGTGGTACCCATTGCAGCACCAGTAGTTGTTTTTTATAATTTGCTTTATGTACCGATAATACATGGCGTATTTCCTGCAACTTTTTTAGTTGGGCTGCTGCTGATGGCTTTATTAATGAGTATTGCACAAATGTTTTTGAGAAAAAGCTCTACTTGGATATTTGGTTTGTTTTTTTGCCTATACTATGAGGCTGTTTTATTATGGCAAATGCCCATTGCCTGGGTTACTTTTTGGAAATCGACTTGGGGGACCCGGATGACACCACAGGATTTAAAAGAACAAGAGAAAAAAAAGCAAAAACGATTGAAATCCACTAAGAATGGAGGAAAACCACAGGATGAAAAGATATAAGTTTTCCACCAATAAGGATATCAAAAAACTAGTGCGCAGTGTATTTCAAGGAGTGGCACTTCTTTTAATCGTTTATATTACCATTATGGCACTATTTACTTTTGAGCAATATACGCCTTATGGTTTAGAAGTGCCAATGAATGGAGATAAAGGATTTATTGCTATTTCCTATTTTGGAGTTGACCGAACAGGAGATGAAACGCTCATCAGTACTAAGCGACTCGAAGAACATTTAAAGGCTCTTAAAAATTCTGGTTATGTGACTATAACACAACAGGATATTATAGACTATTATCAAAAGGGCAAAGTACTTCCAGAAAAGTCTTTATTTTTGATTTTTGAAGATGGCAGGCGGGATACGGCTATTTTTTCTCAAAAGATAATGGAAAACTATAATTATATAGGAACTATGTTAACTTATGCAGATAAATTTGAGAAAAAAGATATGAAATTTCTGATGCCTGAGGAATTGTTAGAGTTGGAAAAGAATACATTTTGGGAATTAGGAACCAATGGGTATCGGCTTGAATATATTAATGTATTTGACAGAAATGAAGTGTACCTGGGGGAACTAGATTCACTGGAATTTGCCAAGGTTTCAGGTGAACTTGAAAGACAGTATAATCACTATTTAATGGATTATATAAGGGATGAGTATAGTATCCCTAAGGAAAACTATGAAAAGATGAAAGCGCGTATCAGTTATGATTACGAGCAGGTAAAAAAGATTTATACAGAGGAAATCGGAAAAGTTCCAAATATGTATATTTTGATGCATTCCAACACAGGCCAGTATGGAACTAATGATCGAGCAAGTGATGTAAATAAGGCGTGGATACACGAGCTTTTTAAAATGCATTTCAATCGAGAAGGTTATTCTTTGAACAATAGAGAAAGTGTTGTGTATGACCTCACCAGGATACAGCCACAGGCTTATTGGTCAGTCAATCATCTATTAATGAGATTATGGGATGATACAAAGCAGGAAGTGGCCTTTGTCACAGGGGACAAAGAGAAGGCTAAAATGTGGGACAAAATAGAGGGACAGGCTGAGTTCATAAAAGATCAGATTACACTGACTTCTATGCCGAAAGGGAGAGGTCTCCTGAGACTCAAAGAGAGTGAGACGTTTAAAGATTTCAAACTTTCAGTGCAGCTTGACGGGAATAAATTAGGCAGTCAAGGCATTTATGTCAGAGCAGATGAGACATTGGAGAACTATATATTGATTCAATTAAAGGATAATGGTTTAAATATTTATGAAAAAGCACAAGGCGAAGAAAAACTCACCTTTTCAGTGGACTTACAGGAGCAAGATGGCAAAACTTCGAAATCAGTTATGGAAATTAAAGACAGTGGCAGCCGTTTACTTACCTTTTCGATTAATGGAGATGAACTTGATGTTTTTATCGATGGAAAGCAAATCCTTACTCGTTTTAAAACCTTAGAACCAGTTGAAGGGTATGTATATTTAGAATCTGCTTGGAGTGGAGAGGGCTACAGCCAAAGGAATTTGGCAGATGATGTCTATGATGGCGTATTTAGGTCACTGGTAGTAGCCATGGAGGAAGAGGAGGAGACAAGAATCCTTTTTGATACCAGATTACATGGATGGGATAAACTCATTCATACCACAAATGAAATAGGGGAAAGGATCATCAACTGGTTTATAAAAACCTTATAGAGTGGATGAAAGGGAAAATGATGACAAGAAAGATGATGATAAGCAGCATTTTACTTTGTGCTCTAATAGGTATTCATTTGATTACACGGGATTCTGACAAATGGATGCGGAATTCTTGGCAAGAAAATAAGGAACAGCTTATTGAGAAAAATAAAAAAAATATTTCGGTATGGACTGTTTATTGGCATAAGGAAGGGGTTGTGGAAGAAATACAGTTAATGAAGGAGCGTATTGAAAATGTATGTTATTTTGCAGCCTATTTTAACCATAAAAATGAACTGATACTTCCCGATGAGACGACAGAAATGTTTGAAACAATCAAAAAGAACTTTAATCAGGAAAAGTGGACACATTATATGACGGTAGTAAATGACAAAGTCTCTGAGGATCAATCCACATCGCTTAAAGACACACAGCTATTATATCAGTTATTTTCAAATGAAAAGATTATGAATCACCATATTCAAGACATTTTGAATCTAGCGATAAAAAATGGTTATGAGGGGATAGAAATTGATTATGAAGCGATACGGATGGATTTAGAGCTTTGGAATCTTTTTATTGATTTTTGTAATAAACTGTATGAAAAGGCTGATACAAAAGGACTGAAACTGAGAGTACTTTTAGAGCCCACAACCCCTTTTGAAAAACTCACGTTTCCAGAAGAGCCAGAATATGTTATGATGTGCTATAATCTATATGGCATGCATAGTGAGGCGGGGCCCAAGGCAAACAAAGCATTTATACAGCAACAGATACAACAGATGAAGAGACTGCCAGGAAAAAAGGCTTTTGCTATTGCAACAGGTGGATTTGATTGGAGTCTGGACGGCACCGTCACGGCTTTGACAGAGATACAGGCCTATAGTCTAGCGGTAGAATATAGCGCTCAAATCATAAGAGACTCAGAGAGTCAAACGCTAGTCTATCAATATGAAGACGCAGATAAGATACAACATGAAGTGTGGTATGCAGATTCGGTGACATTAAATCATTGGATTTCAGTGATAGAGGCATCTGGAGACTATGGCGTTTCTATTTGGCGATTAGGTGGTAATCGAAGAAATACATATTAAGCAGTCTTCGGTTATATTATTTTACTAATTCTTAAAGATGGGGTAAGATAGTATAGAAAATAGATGAGAAGGGGCTAAGTATGGAGCATTTAATTTTTGCAGTAAATATAGTTTTCCCACTATTTATAATGATTTTGTTAGGTTATTTACTGACAGTGTTTAAACTTTGGAATGCCTCTTTTACAAGTGCGGCTAATAAAGTGTGTTTTAAAGTTTTTTTCCCGATTTTACTATTTAATAATATTTATCAGACTAATATAAAAGAACTTTTTGATGGTAAGCTTATTTTGTTTACATTAGTAAGTATCCTCTTGAGTATTCTTTTTTCGCTTTTAGTGATTATGCTGCTTGTGAGGGAAGATGCTAAAAAAGGTGTTATTATACAGACAATCTTTAGATCTAACTTTATATTGTTTGGAATGGGGATTGCAGGGAATATATATGGACCTCAAGGTGTAGGTGTTACAGCAACACTTGTTGCACTTGTTGTTCCAGTATTCAATTTAAGTGCAGTGGTTATTCTGGCACTATTTAATCAAGAAAATCAAAAGAATCTTCTATTTATCTTTAAAGATATTATAAAAAATCCTCTTATCATAGGCAGTATTGTAGGAATGGTAGTATCTAGCCTTCAGATAACATTTCCAAGTGCTGTCCAAAAGAGTCTAAATGACTTGTCAGGTATCGCAACCCCTTTGGCACTATTGATATTGGGAGGAGAGTTTGGGTTTAAAGGGCTTAAAAAGAATATCCAATATATCTTTATGGGGACGATAGGACGGCTTATTATTGTACCACTATTTGCATTAACGGCGGCTGTTCTTTTAGGATTTAGAGACTATAAGCTGGTTGCACTGTTGGCAGCGTTTGCTTCGCCCACAGCAGTCAGTGCTTATATTATGGCGGCAGAGGCTGGAGCGGACAGTGAACTGGCAGGTCAACTGGTGGTTATTACAACCTTTTTATCACCTTTGACCCTATGTCTGTTTATCTATGCTTTTAAATCTATGGGTCTTATTTTATAATATAAAATCAATCTTTGAGAAATGTGATGATAAAAAGAGAGGAAGGATTAACATGACAGGAGCAAAAGGAATATCTGGTAAAGTGATAAGAGATGGACATATACACTCATCGTATTGTCCCCATGGGACAGACGATCCTATTGAAGGGTACATACAAGAAGCATTAAAAAAGGGTATAGAAGAAATGACTTTTACAGAGCATATGCCACTTCCAGATCATGTTGTGAGTTCTGAGCTGCAAAGAGAATGTGCTTTAGAACTGGGAGAGGTGCCGCTTTATTTCAGTGAGCTTGACCGGATGAAGAAGAAATACAACAATAAGGTTAAAATTAATAAAGGTTTAGAAGTAGATTATATAGAAGGTTATGAAGCGCAAACAAAAGAACTGCTGGATTTATATGGAGAAGAGCTGGAAGATGGCATTCTTTCGGTTCATATCTTAAAGGTGAATGAATGTTATCGCTGCATAGATATGGGGCCAGAGGAATTTGGGGAAATAGCTAGAGAAATAGGTGGGGTGGAAAAACTATACGACCTTTATTATAAGACACTTTTAAAGGCGATAAGAGCGGATTTAGGCAAATACAAACCACGACGTATAGGCCATCCTACACTGATTAGGATTTTTAATCAAAAATATCCTTTAGTGTATCAAAATGAAAAATTATTAGAAGAGGTTGTTAAAGAGATAAAAGAGAAAGAATATCAAATAGATTTTAATACAGCAGGAATTAGAAAACCTTTCTGTAAAGAAGTTTATCCCGCAGGTCTTTTTTTTGAACTGGTCCAAAAGTACAAAGTAGAAATAGTATATGGCTCAGATGCTCATACAGCGTCTGATGTAGGGAGAGATTTTTGATAGAGAGCTTATGGGGAAGGGGCCAAGACAAAAGGTCTCTTCTTTTTAAAATTTAAGCCATAAATACATAAAATTTAATATTTTTATAATATACTATAGCTAGCGACAAGTAAAAGTTATGAGGTGTAAGAAAAATGGAGTATGGCAGAGACTATAGATCGACTGTTGTTCCGGTGGATATAGCAGAAGGTAAAGAAGGATTAATTAAGGTAACAGAATTTAATGAAATCATACCTTTTACTTTGAGGGCATTGTTAAAAGGTTATAAATGTACAGATGAAATGCTAGACCGTGTAGAGAAGCGGGCAGAAATGATGGGAGTAGAGGGGACGGCGGTAGAGTTCTTTATTACTTATAACCCCCATTGTTTCGCTGCCTGTATAACACATACGAACAAAAGTTTACATTTAGCGGAGGATAGGGATCTATTGACACAAAACGAGATTATGGATCTCATAGAAAGTCTGCCCGGGAGTCTAAGAAGGCCAGGGACTTATCAGTATCTAAGAAGTATTGATGAAAAAAATAAAAGGATTAGAGTCAAGAAACAGGTGTATGAGACACCCATATTTGATATATCCTTAAGGTATCTTTCACTTTCTAAATATAAGCATAGTGTAGATACAATAGTCGAACAGAGATATCTTATGGTACTTTATATGCCTTAAAAAGATATTAGAATAAAAAAATAGACTATTTAGATAAAAAATTCCATTGAATGTTAAGATTTGTGAATAAATTCACTTGTATAGATAGCCCAGATGCTTTAATATAGAGATAGTGAGTTTTAAATAATATGAGAATGGTAGGGGGATTAAAGATGCAATTTTCACCAAATATTCAAGAAAACACCTGGGGGGCTAAAAGTAAGAGGAGAGTAGCTGTCGATATTGTTATAGCTGTACTGCTTGCTCTAATACCTATAACATTGTGTACAGTTATGATGTTTCTGAAGATATCTTTAAGTGGGCTGATTACGTTTTTTGTGGGCAGTGCTATAGGTCTTACTATTATACCTTTTATGTTATTTATAACTAGGGGAGAAGAATGGGCTAAGAAATGGTATGTATGGTTGGGTATTATTTTAACAATTATTATTATTTTCACTTTACCTATCCTAAAGAATAATGCTGAATACTCACAAATGCAGGGTACAGGCGGTATGGATGTCAATGTAGAAAAGCCTATGTATTAAGCCGTTTTAAAAACAATATAAGATAATAAAGAGTGGGGCTGTCGCAGTAAGAATAAATACTACAGTATATTGTGCTAATTTTAAATTAGCAAAGCAACATATTGTATGTAAATTCTTTAGTGCGACAGCCCCGTTTTGGTAGAGCACTTTCTTTTTATTCTTTTACAGCACCAGCTGAAATTCCTTCAAGTATGTATTTTTGAAAGAAGATATAGATCAATACGGTTGGAATCAGGACAATAACGATTGCAGCGGATAGCCTTTGCCAAGAGCCTTGCTGAGCACCAGCAAAGTCCATTAAAAAAGTAGTTAGTGTTTTTAATTTATTATTTGGCATATATAAATAAGGGATATACATATCGTTAATAATAGTAACCGATTTAATGATAATCAGTGTAGCAGTTGCGGGAGCCAATAGGGGAAAAATGATTTGTGCAAATAGTCTAAAATAGCTGCAGCCATCTACTAAGGCACTTTCATCTAAAGAGACAGGGATTTTGGCTACAAATTGTCTATAGATATAGATCTGCATGAGGTCAGAAGCAATATAGATAATAATTGGGGCGCCTAGAGTATTATATAATCCTAGGGATTGAATGATCTTGAACCTAGCAATTTCTGTTACAAAAGTAGGAATCATCATCCCCATAATAAATAATGCAAAGATAATCCTTTTGAATTTAAAATCGAATCGTTCCAAACAATAAGCGGTGACAGACCCAAGAAGGACATTAAAGAAAACACTAATAAGTACAATAAAAAAAGAATTTTTGAAAGCACTTAAGAGCATTTTGTTTCCGAGTACTCTCTCGTAATTATCAAAAGTAATTTTAGATAATGCAGGTAAGAGGAGAGGGGAAGACGTGACCATATCTCCTTTGGTTTTAAAAGATGCAAAAAGGATAACTAGAATAGGGCCTAAAACAAGACAAACAATACCGATGCTTATAAGGTATTTTAAAATATTGCCTATAATTATTTTGGTTTTATAGGATAGTGTTATATTAGGTGTCATAATATTTACCCCTTTCTGCTAAAACTTTTTAGAATGAGATTTTGAATCAGATGAACGGCAATGATTAAGAACATAATAGTTACAGCCATGGTTGAGGCGAGACCAAAGTTATTAAATTTAAAAGCGGTGTTAATCGTGTAAAGGGTAAAGGTAGATGAAGCATAACCTGGGCCGCCGGAGGTCATTACAAATGGAATATCGAAGGCCTGCAAAGCACCTCTCACATTATCAAACAGGATAAAATCAATCACTAATTGTATAGAGGGGATTTGAATGGCTTTGAATTTTTGCCATGCATTAGCGCCGTCAACTGTAGAGGCCTCCATAATATCTTGTGGAATAGATTGTAAGGCAGCAATAAAAATAATAATATGGTAACCACTAAACCGCCATAAAGAAACAGAGGAGAGCACATAATTAACAAGACCAGCATCAGACAACCAATTTTGGATGACGCCTTCTAAACCAAGTACTGCAAAAATCTCATTAAATGCACCATTAATAGGTGAGAAGAAGTAGGAGAAAGCATAAGAGATGGCAACACCATTAATAATATAAGGTAAAAAGGTCATGGATTTAAAAAAATGAGAACCTTTAAATTTAGAATTTAGCATCACAGCGATCATAAGCTCAATGGGAATAAATAATAAATGAACAAAAAAGTAAATGCCATTGTTACGCAGTGAAAGCCATAAATCGGGTGATTTAAAAATCATATCATAATAGTTCAGAAAACCTATAAAATTTATATCAGCAGAAAAACCATCCCAGTCCGTTACACTCATTCCAAGCAGGTTAAAGGCTGGAACGACAACAAATATGATTAATAGAATAACGGGTAATAGTAACGAGGCTAGTATAAATTGATTGCGTTTACTGGTAAGACTATTCATAGAATCAAAACCTCCTAAAATAGAAAATAATAAAAGAAGCAGGTAAGTATGAAGCAGAGAGACAAGCATTAAGAGTACTTGCGAGCTTCACAGTTACCTGCATAAGGTGAAAATTTATTTAGTGCCTAATTTGGCTCTTGCTGCTGCCCAAGCTGTATCTAATTCTGCAAGTTTTGTATTTAAGTCATAGTTTGGTGTAAACATTTCGGCACCTATTTTTTTGTAATCAAATTTTGTTTCGGAAACAAGTGCTTGGAAATCATCACCACCACCGTCATAGTTTACATATTCAACTGTTGGCTGAAGTTCATCGGCAAATTTGAAAATCGCAACCTTTTCTTTTGGTGCAGTCTTCATTGTCGTATCATCAGGAATTGCTTGGATATAGTCAGGATACCAGGCATCGCTGAAATAGAATTCTAAAAAGGCTTCTGCAAGTTCGGGGTTTTGACTATGCTTTGTTACAGACATAAAGGAGTCACCTTGTGTAACCACTCTAAAGGGGTCACTTTCTGCATTTCTTGTAGGCAAGTAAAAAGTTTTGAGGTTGTCAAGATTATCTGCCCCCTCTTTAATGTTTGTAAATGCCCAAGAACCTGCTACAAAGATTGCAGCTTTTCTTTGTGCAAATAACGCTAACGCTTGATCATGGCCCATGCCTAGTGGATCTTTTCCGAATACCCCAGAAGTAAAGAGTTTATTAACTTTTTGGTAGGCTTTATTAACATCTGTTCCTTCTGCAAATGGCGCATCTGATTTTGCCATTTCATTCCAGTTTTGGCCATTGCCGCCTTCAGCAGCAGGCATGAATTCCATAAAAGGATAAGTTGGCCACTCATCTTTGGCGCCTATTGCTATGCCCATAAACTGGCTGTCTTTCTGACTATAGAAGTCTTGAAGTTTCTTAGAAGCTGCTAAAAATTCATCCCATGTATCTGGCACCTCTACGCCAGCTTCTTTAAACATATCTTCCCAATAATAGACATAATCATTACCTTGCTTTTCAGGAATTCCTAAGATTTTCCCATCAGTAATATAACCACTAGCAATGGTACTATTTTTTGCTGCTTCTGTAGCTGTTAAATCAATAAGATAATCTTTAAATCTTGAGAGTGTAAAAGTTTTATTGTACATAATATCTGGTAACTGGTTAGCAGAAGATCTAATCTTCATTGAATTCCAGTATTCAGAATCATCTTTAGATTTTTCAAGTTCAATTGTAACATTTGGGTAGAGTTCTTGAAATCTTCCCTCTAAGTCTAATTCATCATAAAGCTGCATAGATGTATTATCATATAGAGCAAATACTAACGTTGCCTTAATATTAGGATCTAGTGCTGTAGAAGACTCAGAAGTCCCATCTTTTTGAGGTGTTTCTGTTACTGCGGCTTCAGATGATACTGGTGGTTTTGCTCCAGCACATCCTGTGAATGATGATAAAGCAAGTGTTGTGCCTAATGTTAATGAGAGTAATTTATTCATTTTCATAATACCATTCCCCCTGTTTTGTAGTTTATTACCAAATGAAATTGGATCTCTTGTATAAATAGTAGCATGATAATTTAAAAATGAACATGAGATTAAGTTGGATTAGTTGATATTTTGTATGATATTTCTATAAAAAAATCAGATTGCTTGAAAGAAGATGCAATCTGATTTTTTATCGGGTTTATTTTATATAAGTACTGGGCGTTGTGCCCGTTATTTTTTTAAAAACTCTCGTAAAATGTTCTACATTGGAATAACCAACTGCTTCACTAATCTCATAAATTTTCATATTAGTTCGTTCAATCATTTCTTTAGCCTTTTTTATTCTAAGATCAGTTAAATAAGCGATAAAGGAGCTGCCAGTTTCTTTCCCGAAACGTGTACTAAAGTATTTTTCATTAAAGCCTACAAAACTGGCAACAGCACCTAAAGTAATGGCAGGATCAGAATAATGATCGGCTATAAAACGTTTTGCTTTTTCCATTACATCAGACATCTTATGATCATACTTGTGTTCAATGTAATCAGCAATCCAGCGTATAAAATTAATAAGCCACATCTCTATATCTCTCACTGTTTCAAGACGGGTTATTTTTTGATAAAAGTCAATATCTTGATTAAAGGAGTTCCAAATGGCATCGTTATTTTCAGCGAGCATAACAGCAATATGATAAATCAGATTTAAACACTCACAGTGTGCCTCATGTAATGACATCGTAGAAAGGTTAGAAAAAAATTCCCGTTGTTCTTTGAGTATTTTTTCTGTATTAACCATTTTAATTGAATGGACCAAGCAGCTGTATTGATCTGCTTTGTCTATGGCAGCTTTCACATGAAATTGCTCACTGGTAACAGAGGTGTAGATTTGTTCTTTGCCAAATATAAACTTCATAGAAAGATACTCGTAAGATTGTTGTAAACAACTTAAAAAAGATATTTCTCCCTGTCCCATTGAACTGATACCGGCAGATACATAGATATTCATATAATTTTTCCATACAGTCATAACTTGTTTGCTGATGGATTCCACAGCTTCTAACCCTTCATCGCTTTCTGAATGGTAACACAACATATATTTAGAGGGTGAAATATTTGAAAAGATGCATTTAGAAGCCACCCTTGGGATCTGCTTGGCAAAATGGCACATTGGTTCAATTAAAGTGTTCTGAATATCCTTTTCAAAGCGGCTGGATTGTTGCATAAAATCTTCTATTTCAAAACAAACCAGATAATATTTGTCGTAGAGATACTGTTGCTGAATTTCTCTTTTGCCTAATATCATTTCTCTAAATCGCTCACTCTGACTTAGATTTAAGTTTTTTAGTGGCTTGTTTGGAGAAAGTTTAGAAGAACCTTTTTGATCTAATTCTTTTTTGAGGTTTAATAGGCATTCGGTTAAGAGCTTTTCTGTAATATCAGATTTTAGAATATAATCTGAGGCACCAAGCTTGAAGGCATTACGAACTAATGGGAAATCATTGTACGCACTTAATACGACAGTCAGTGGAGGCTTAGGTTTTGTATTTAATTCTTTTATAAGTTCTATACCATCCATAATAGGCATTTTTATATCAGTCAGAACGACATCAACATGGTGGTTTTCTAGAATAGATAATATGCCTTTTCCATTGGCTGCATTGCCTATAAGCTGAAAACCTAAAGCCTCCCAATCGATTAACGTGATAATAGATGTTCTTACGATAGTCTCATCATCGGCTAAAACGACATTGTACATGTTCATTCTCCTTTATGTATTGCAGGAATATTTAAGATGGTTTCAGTATAGTTTCCAAGTTCACTGTGCATTTTGATGCCATAGGCGAGGCCATAATTTAGCTGAATCCTACGGTTAACATTAGAAACACCAATTCCTTTATAGATAGAAGTTTCATCTTTATCCATAGAAAGGATTTCACTTATTGCTTCATGACTCATTCCTTTTCCATTATCTTTAATCATAAAAATAACGCTGTTTACTTCTTGATAGACTTTTACATGAATAATCCCAACTTCTTCTAAATCTTCAAAGCCATGTACAATGCAATTCTCCAAAATAGGCTGAATGATAAGCCGGGGCACCATGCAATCAAGGCATGTTTCATCTATTTCAAAGTTCACAACAAAATTATCGGAGTAGCGCACTTTCATTAAAAAAACATAACTTTCAAGCATTTCAATTTCTTCACGAACTTGATAAAAGCTATTGGCACTCTTAAAAGAACAGGACAGAATTTTAATTAAAGCTTCTGCCATATTTTTGATGCTGTCAAATTTAGCGACTATTGCCATGAAACGTATAGAGCTTAATGTGTTTACAAGAAAGTGAGGATTAATTTGAGATTGCAGAGCCTTGATTTCTTCCTGGTGTTTTTCTTTTTCTTTACGTTCATTGCTAAGTACAAGTTCATTAATCTCTCTAGCCATTTTATTAAAGGAGTGAATAAGCTTTCTGATTTCACCAGCTCCACCGATTTCAACTTGAGTATGTAAATCCCCTTGTTCCATGAGTTCCATTCCCTGAGCGAGATTGCTGACAGGTGCAATAATATTTTTTAAAAATATCATTGAAAAGATGAAAAACAGTATAAACAGTAATACGGCAGTACTTATTATACCAAGAGAAATTTTATAAAAAGTGCTGAGCAGTTCACTAGTTGCTACAACACTGATAACCTTCCAGTCTGTCATGCCTATAGGATTAACAATGTAGTTAAACGTCTTATGATTGCTTTTTTCTTTATATACCCCTGAAACTTTCGTAAGGAGGGTCTTTGGAATAGCGGCTGATTCTTCTTTGTTTACTCCCGTTAAAATAGTGCCGGTTTCATCCACCAGATACATTTTGCCAAGTTCAGGCTTTCGGTTATACTCCCTGATCATATCAGGAGCTTTGGATTTGATATACATACAAACCATTTCGACTTTTTTGTAACGATCGAGACTACTTGGGGCTAAGGCAACGGCTAAGGTCATCTGAGGATTTGAAGATTTTCTTTGATTAAACATAATAGTGGAGAGTTCACTTCCTATATAAGTGCTTTTTGGAGAGGATAATGCCTTTTGATACCAGATTCTATTTTTGATGTAAGCACTAGAAAGTGCAAGATCGTCTTTAAAATAATATTGACTGCCATCATGCATATAAAAATGCATAGCTAAGATATCTGTCTTGGGCATAATAAGGTTAAACTGTTCTCTTAACTTCAAATTATACATATACTTTCCATCATTATCGGCCATGTTGTGCTGAGCAACAAATTCTAACACTTGATTATCATTCGTCAATAAAAAATGAGTTAGTCTTAGGGAATTATCTAAGATTTCATTTTCAAGGGTTGTCCTCACGTTTTTTTGTGTAAGTTCAATTTTATCGATAGAGGATTTCATGATGATGTTTTGAATGATAGCCATGGATAATAAAATAATAACGAGAATAGGAATGACAATTAATAGTAAAAAATTTCGATAAAAAATGATATTAAGGGGTGTGTTTTTTTTCATACCATTCTCCGTGGCGTTTATTTTCATTATATAATATTTAACGAGAGATAGCTATGAGTGAATAATATGCTATAAACCCTATGGTATCAAAGCTTAAAATAAGGTTTTATAAAAAGAATAAAAAAAATCGAAAAAAGGTGTTGACATATGTAATCTAATACTGTAATATTATAGAAGTCGCCACTGATAAGCGGCACACATAAAAGGTCTTTAAGACATGATAGTCAACAGACAAATGAACTTTGAAAATAGAATAGTAACCATAAAACCAGTCGATTTATAGAACTTCATTTAATGAAGTTCATGAGTACAAACTAAACTTAGTTTAGTTT
>JARBTY010000243.1 GCA_029239935.1 Clostridia bacterium
TTCTACAGATATTGCCAAGCAAAATGAAGTGGCATTTTTAAGGTCACAAATCAAACCCCATTTTTTATTTAATACGTTAAGTGCCATATCGAGCCTATGTAGTACAGATTCTAGAACAGCCAAAATGCTTATTATAGAGCTATCTAAGTTTTTACGGGGAAGTTTTTTGTTTGACAACCTATTAGTAAAAATTCCATTTGGAGAAGAGCTTTCACTGATAAGGTCTTATGTAGAAATTGAAAAGGCCAGATTTGGGGATCAGCTTAAAGTGGAATATGTGCTAAAAGATACAGCCCATTTGCAGATTCCACCACTCATCTTGCAGCCAATAGTAGAAAATGCCATACGTCATGGGATAAGAAAAAAGAGAAATGGTGGCACGGTAACTATTACGGCAGTTTTACTGCAAAATGAATATAGTATAGAAGTCTGCGACGATGGTATAGGGATGGATGAACAGATGGCCGAAAATATCAGTCAACATATAAGGCAGAGCAACTCGGGAGTAGGGCTTATTAATATTGATAAACGGCTGATGGAAATCTATCACACCCGTCTGAGAATCGAAAGCTGCAAAGGAAAAGGAACTAGAATAGGATTTAAAATTCCTTTGGAAGGAGGGAGTAGTTTTGAGAGTAATGATTATAGATGATGAACTTCATGCGTTAAAAGAAATGGAGAGGGTATTACAGGAAATAGATGAATTAGAGATTATAGGTGCTTATCAAGATGGGATGGAAGCTTTCGAACGTATGGCTAAGCAAAAGCCAGACATCGTATTTTTAGATATTGAAATGCCGGAGATAAGCGGTATACAGCTTTTTAATCAAATAACAGAAGCCTATGGGTTTATCAGCATTATTTTTGTTACAGCCTATGACCAGTATGCGATAAAAGCTTTTGAACTCAATGCCATGGATTATATACTAAAACCTATAGAAGAAGAGAGAATAAGGCAAGCTATTAAAAGAGCCGAAATATACAATAGAATGGTGGAACAAGAAACTGAGAACTGTACCCTAAGAATAGAGTGCTTTAAGAGGTTTTCGCTTTACAAAGACAATAAGTTAGTCAACTTGAGTTGGAGGAGTAAAAAATGTGAAGAGCTTCTTGCCTTTGTTGTTTGCCATAAAGGGGATTATGTTTCAAAAGCTAAGATAGTAGATGCTTTATGGCCTGATGCTGATAGGGAAAAAGGCTATAATAACTTATATGCTACAGTCTACTATTTAAAAAAGAAAATGAAAGAGGCGGGGATTGAGCTAGCCATTGAGTCTAAAAAGGATAAGATGCGGTTAGATATTACCTCTATTGAAGTAGATATCATAAAATTTGAAGCGTTTTATAAAGAGAATAAAATGGAAGAAATCAAGGAACTTTATAAAGCCATGCTGCTGGAAGAACATGACTATCCATGGTGTATGACGCTTCAGCAAAAATATGATATGATGTATATGCAGGCTTAAAATAGACTTACTTTAAAAGGACTTTAAATATGAAAAAATATAACCGACTAATCTTAGGGCTAGTAATAAGTTTTTTAATGATGGCGACACTTTTATCAGCAGCACCCATCAAACCTATAGCAGGTTTTGAATTTGAAAAAAGTGAATATCAGCAAAATGAGCCGATTGAAGTGCTGGACACGAGCTACAGTAAAAACGGCAAAAAAATCACTCAAAGGGAATGGATGCTTGTAGCAAATCAAAAGAAAAGAACAGGCTCTAACGTATCTGTGTTTTTAAAAAACCTAGAGCCGGGAAACTATGAAGTTTTTTTGCGTGTCAAAGATCAAAGTGGCATTTGGAGTGACTGGAGCAGTAGAAAGCTCAAGATTAAAAAGAGCCAGCCTATTACTGTCACAACTTTTAAGGTGGAGAGAGCTTCTTATGCAATAGGTGAAAAGATTGAATATAGCTATACTTATAATAATCCTAATGAGCTTAAGGTAAGGAGTCAAAAATGGACTTATAAAAACCTTGTAACGGGACTGAAGGTGGCTGGGAAACCTAAGTATTTTAAAAAAAGTGGAAAATATGAGATAAGTATGCAAGTTCAAGATGAATGGGGGAATTGGTCACCACTCAAAACTTGTATTGTGCAGATTGGTACGCAAACGATTGAACGAAACGGTACTTATTTGTTTACAAAAGGTAAACAAGGAGATTTACTTGAAGGTTACATAGATAAAGACTACCATACCTTTGATCTTGCAAAAAATATAGAAACGAAAGATGTAAAGGGCAAGCTGATAGTCAGCAATTCACCAGAGCGCATTGAAAGCAGTGGTATTCTTTATAGAGATACGATGCAAGGCAAGACCAGACTACTCGTTCACCATCAAAATGCACTGCCACTCAATAAAAAACTGGTAGTGGCTGTTAAATCCAATGAAGATAGAGAGGTCCGCATACAGACTTTCAATCAGGCCATCCAAGGGCCTCATAAGGATATATTGGGAACGGGACAAATGGCTTTAAGAGAGTACTTACAAGGTAAAAACAAAAAAGAATATACGCTAAGGCCAGGGGAAGTACTTTATATTTATGACAGTACATCAGCTGGAAGCTGGCTGAAGGAAGAGGTTATATCGGGTCTTATGGATCTCGAAAGTGATGGGGAAGTGACACTGACTGTAGCAGCAATGGATTACAATTCACCCATTAAAAACCTTTCGGGTCTTCAGGTGTTAAAGCGAAATGGGCATATCAGAGGGACTTTTGATGTTATAGAAAGATATTATAGGATAGATCTCTCACAAATTGATAAACCCACTAAGTTTGTGGCTGGAGGCAGTGGTGAAGAATGGGTGACAGGAACAGATGCCCTTACAGGTGAAGTGGTTAAAAATATAGGTAATTATGGGGTATCCGCGTTTATACAAATTGAAAATGAAGAAGATATGGGTATTATCCTTAATGCCAGAGGCGGGGGATATCAAGGGAGTATCAAATGGGGCAATGGCAGGGTATTTGATGTGCCAAGGGAAGAAATCCTTTCGGATAAAAAAATAGCGACATTAGTAGGGGTGGTAAAAGCCCATGAAGCTAATCAGTTTGTCTATATGCTGCCCAATGGTTCGGCAGCGCCAGTGTTATTTGGATTTATTCCAAAGAGAATGTGGGACAAGGAATAAACTTTCTTTAGATAGGACATATTAGTAGATAACTTATCATAATCTGAAGGAGGAAGGACATGCAGGAACTATTGGAAATGGGAAATATTGAGGAAGAGGACCAGAAGGCTTATGCCGTGGCACCGTATTTAACACAAGGCATTGTAACTCCGGAGGAACTCAGAAGACTTGCAGATGTAGCAGAGAAGTACCATGCAGCGGCCATAAAAGTCACAGAAGCTAAAAAGATTGCTATCGTTGGCTTAAAAGAAGAAGATATCGATGCGGCATGGCAGGAATTGGAGATGAGACCAGAGACTGCCATAGGTCTTTGCATAAGAAATGTTAAGATCTGCCCAGGTGTGACTTATTGTAAAATGGGATTTCAAGATGCTATAGCTGTGGGCACAAAACTCGATGAATATTACCATGAAAAAGAGCTGCCCTGTGAGGTCAAAATGGGCATCAGTGGATGTCCTAATAGCTGCTCAGATAGTAGAATAAGAGATATTGGCCTCATTGGAGGACTTAAGGGATGGATGGTTTATATAGGCGGAAAAGGCGGAAGCTGCCCAAAGCTTGGGGAGCGGATTGCTGTCAATGTCACGGAAGAAAAGGTTTTTGAACTTATAGATAAGATGCTTAGGGTTTACTGTGAACAGGCAGATCAAAAAGAAACCTTTGGGGACTACCTAGGCAGGGTAGGTATAGAAGCTTTCAAAAAAGAGATAAACATCACTTTCTTTGTATAAAATAAAATACAACTTGCAAGTTGCAATCACAGGCCCTAGTGCCTGTATTTTATTTGTAGTATATAAAAAATAAGTTGAACAGCATTGAATCCCTATAAAAATAGGAGTAAAATTTAAGTGCTTAAAAAGGAGGTGTAAACGTGACATTTTTGAATAAATATGTTAAACGCTATGGTTTCATTTTTTTGACAGCCATACTCTTTTTATCTATAGAGGCCTTATGCGACTTGATGCAGCCAACTATCATGGCGAGGATAGTTGATGTAGGGATAAAAAATAGAGATAGCCGGTACATAGTGAGTCAGAGCATAATGATGCTTGGAATAGCCTTTGCAGGTGCTTTGTGTGCCTGCCTGCGCTCTATTATAGCCAGCAGCGTCTCTCAGCGAGTAGGAACAGAACTAAGATTTGACCTATTCAAGAAAATATTAGAAATTTCTTTAAAAAGCAGAGATAAATTTGAAGAAGCTTCTCTTATGACAAGGCTTACGAATGACATTACGCAGGTGCAGAACTTTATTAACGG
>JARBTY010000244.1 GCA_029239935.1 Clostridia bacterium
GAGAGAGTGTATTTAAACATGGCTGAAAAATTTCAGTGGGGAGAAATGACGGGAGAACCTATTTATACTAAACAGTTTTGTTTAGGCCTAAGAGATCAAATAGGCATATTAGTAGATGGTACAGTGGTTCCTTGCTGCCTGGATAATGACGGCAATATACCCCTTGGTAATCTATTTGAAGAGCCATTAGAAGTTATTTTGAATTCCCAAAGAGCAAAAGCTATTTATGATGGGTTTTCAAAGCGTCAGGCAGTAGAGGAACTGTGTAAAAGGTGCAGCTACAGAGGTGCGTAGGTGTGTGAGGATAATCAGCTTTAAGAATACAATTTAAAAGAGGACTTAAAATGAAAATAGAAGCAAAATTAAGGATTAAACCATCCTTTGTAAAAGCATTCAAAGAGGGCTGGCCACTGATTGCAAAGGAAGCGATTATGGACGGAGAAAATAACCTGGTGGAAGGCACAGTGATTAACCTGTATGATGAGAGAAATCACTTTATTGCCAAAGGCTACTACGGGATCCAAAACAAAGGGTGTGGCTGGGTCATCAGCCGAAAAGAAACAGAACGTATAGATACAGGCTTTTTTGAAAAAAAGATTCAGGAAGCCATTGGGCAAAGAGAGGCCTTTTTTAACAGTCAAGATACGACGGCATTCAGAGTTTTTAATGGTGAAGGGGATGGTATAGGAGGGCTTACCATCGACTATTTTGATGGTTACTACCTCATTAATTGGTACAGCTTGGGGATTTATACCTTTAAAGAAGAAGTGATAACAGCGCTGCAAAACATAGCGGTGCCAAAGGGGATCTATCAAAAAAAGCGTTTTGATGAAGATGGTAAATACATTGAAGAAGATGATTTTGTATGGGGACAGGCCCCGCAGTTCCCGCTTATCGTTAAGGAGAATGGTGTTAATTTTGCAGTTTATTTAAATGAAGGGGCTATGGTAGGTATCTTTTTGGATCAAAGAGAGGTAAGAAAACTGATTCGTGATAAATATGCGGCAGGAAGAACGGTCTTAAATACATTTTCTTATACGGGAGCTTTTTCAGTTGTTGCAGCTCTTGGGGGAGCAGTTCAGACGACCAGTGTAGATCTGGCTAACAGGAGCCGCAGCAAGACAGCAGAGCAGTTTGCAGTGAATGGCATTGAAGCTGAAAGGCAACATATCCTAGTAGAAGATGTTTTTAAGTATTTTAAATATGCAGTAAAGAAAGACCTAAGGTTTGATATGGTCATTCTTGACCCGCCAAGCTTTGCCAGATCTAAAAAGTTTACCTTCAGTGCCTCCAAAGACTACAAAAATTTATTAAAAGAAGCCATAGCGATCACAGAAAAAGAGGGGATTATCGTGGCTTCGACCAATTGCAGCACTTTTAACAGAGATAAGTTTAAAGAATTTATTGACAGCGCTTTTAAGGAAATGCACAAAAAATATCAGCTTTTAGAGGAGTTTTCACTGCCGGAAGACTTTAGAACCCTTGCTGCCTTCAAAGAAGGAGATTATCTCAAAGTGGTTTTTATCAAAAAGTTAGAGTCCTAAATAAACAGCAAATACCACATAAAATTACATTTTCCAAAAATAATTTATTAAATACTAGTTGACAGCCAAGCTACATTTAGCATAAAATTTGAAGATAAAGACTTATGAAGTTTTAAGAGCATGAAGATTCACGGCGTATGAAAATAGGTGAAAATAAATTATTAAGTAAAGGAACATGGAAAATGAGTTTATTGAAGATTACAGATAAGATTCAGCTTGAAAGTATGTATCAGAATGTTGTGAAAAAATATGAAGATTACAAAGCATTAAACTTAAATCTTGACATGACAAGAGGGAAACCTTGCACAGAGCAGTTAGATTTGGCTGCAGACTTAATAACCTGCTTAGGAAAAGAGGAGTATAAAGCAGGGGGGATGGACTGTAGAAATTATGGGCTTGTGGATGGATTGCCAGAAGCCAAGGCATTATTTGCACCGATGCTTGAAGTTTCGGAAAAACAAATCATTATTGGAGGAAATGCCAGCCTCAATATGATGTATGATACGATAGCAAGAGCCTTGCTTAAAGGGGTTCCAGGAAGTGATAAGCCTTGGGGTAGTCAGGGTAAAGTGAAATTCCTATGCCCAAGTCCAGGGTATGACAGACATTTTTCAATTTGTGAGTATTTTGGTATCGAAATGATTACTGTGGATATGACGCCAGAAGGTCCGGATATGGATGAAGTTGAGAGACTTGTTGCTGCCGATGACAGCATTAAGGGTATGTGGTGTGTGCCTAAGTACAGCAACCCTGATGGGATTACATATTCAGATGAAACGGTTGATCGCCTTGCAGCAATGGTTACTCGGGCAGAGGATTTTAGAATCTTTTGGGACAATGCATATATTGTGCATCACTTAACAGATGAGCCAGATCAACTTAAA
This sequence comes from Clostridia bacterium, assembly GCA_029239935.1. The sequence continues at coordinate 2,429 of JARBTY010000244.1, forward strand.
AATATTTTAAAAGCTTGTGAAGCAGCAGGAAATCCTGACCGTGTCTTTATTTTTGCTTCAAGTTCAAAAATCAGTTTCTCAGGAGCAGGTATTGCCATGATGGCTGCCAGTGAAAAAAATATTGAAGCTATCAAAAAACAAATCTTTATCCAAACTATTGGGCCAGATAAACTTAACCAATTAAGACATGTAAAATTCTTTAAAACAGCTGACAATATCACGCAGCACATGAAAAAACATGCGGCTATTTTAAAACCTAAATTTGAAAAAGTTTTGGAAATTTTACAAGAGCATTTGGCAGATAAAGAAATAGCGTCATGGACTAAGCCAAACGGGGGTTATTTTATCAGCCTTAATGTACTGGATGGATGTGCTGCAGCGGTTGTAGCGAAAGCCAAAGAAGCTGGACTTGTGTTAACAGCTGCCGGAGCGACTTTCCCTTATGGCAAAGACCCTAAAGACAAAAATATACGTATTGCACCTACACTACCACCAATAGAAGAACTGGAGAAAGCGATAGAACTTCTCTGTGTCTGTGTTGAGATGGTTTGTTTAGAAAAGATAATAAGTGCTAAATAATTAAAAAACTCCGCCAAGGCATAGGGATGCACCGCACCACACGCCTTGGCGGAGTTTTTATTTTTAAAAGATTTTCCCGCCAATAAACACGTTGTGAATGGTGATGTTTTCATCAAACAAAACAAGATCAGCATCATAACCTTCTGCAATCTGACCCTTTTTATCGGCTACGCCGCAGTGTTTGGCAGGATTGAGGGCTGCCATTTTTATAATCTCAAAAAGTTCATAGTCCGTGTGCTCATAAATATTTTTTATAGCTTGATCCAACGTAAGAACAGAACCTGCAAGTGCCCCATTTTCAAGCCTGGCTGCGCCGTCTTGGGCGATGACATCCTGCCCCCCAAGCACATAACGGCCGTTTGGCATACAGCAGGCCATCATAGCATCTGAAATAAGGAGCATACGATCGGTGGATTTCTGCTTGAGGGCAATACGAAGTACGGGATAATCCACATGGACACCGTCGCAGATAGCTTCTGTTGTTATAGGCGAGTCAAAGACGGCCCCAACTACGCCGCCATCTCGGTGGTGGAGGCCTGTCATGGCATTAAAAAGGTGAGTAGAGTGGCTGGCACCGGCTTTTATACCTGCCATAGCTTCTTTATAAGTCGCTTTAGAATGACCAATGGAGACTGTGATGCCTTGAGCATGCAAAAACTGAATAAGCTCCAATGCTCCTTGGGTTTCTGGAGCCAGAGTAACCGTCTTAATGCTGCCCATATAGTCTCCGACCAAATTTTTAAAGGTATCAATTGAAGGGGATTCAATATACTGAGGATTTTGAGCGCCTATCATGGCAGGACTAATAAAGGGGCCTTCAAGGTGGACACCCAGTATTTGAGCTCCTTCTGTGCCTTGAGCTCTGGCATGGTTGATGGCATGAACAGCCTCTAAAATTTCACTGGAAGCACAGGTCATCGTGGTAGGCAGGAAGGCAGTTGTGCCATGAGATGCAATAGCTTTGGAGATTTCATTAAGCGCTTTGTAGCTCCCTTCCATGGTATCATAGCCACCGGCACCGTGAATGTGAATATCAATAAAACCTGGGGATAAATAAAGACCATTGGCATCCAGAACCTCATCAGGCGGCAGCTTAGGGGGATTGATTTCTTCTATTTTTCCGTTTCGTACAAGAACAGAACCCTCTTCAATACCAGTGGGATAGATTATTTTACAATTTTTAATAAGCATTTGTAGGCCTCACTTTCTTTTATAAAAATGAATAAATTGGTATAGACATCTATAGGTATAGACTATATAATACATTATAACGGATATTTCACGATATTCAATAGATGATGCATGAAATATCTAGTTGAGATAAGGAGCTGACGATCACATGGATAAAAAAAGTCCCATTCCTGCGTATTATC
>JARBTY010000245.1 GCA_029239935.1 Clostridia bacterium
ATATTGTTGCTTATTGCAGGTCTATTAAGGTTTGGAAAGCTTGTTTCTCTTATTCCGGCGCCAGTTATTACAGGTTTTACTTCAGGGATTGCAGTGATTATTGCGCTTGGGCAAATCGATAATTTGTTGGGTGTAAAGTCGGATGGGCATACGGCAATAGAAAAACTTTTGTCTTATTTTAATCAAGGGATTCAAATCAATGGGCAAACAGCCATTATTGGCATCATGGTTATTGCAATCATGATGTTATGGCCTAAAAAGTGGAATGCAAAAGTACCTTCGTCTCTTATTGGTATTATGGCAGCGCTTTTTATAACAATGATTTTCAAACTGCCTATTGAGATTGTTGGAGATATTCCTAAGACGCTTCTTCCGGAGAATAGACTCCACTTGGCGCAGCTCACTATGAGTCAAATGCAAGAACTTATTGTACCGGCTGTCAGTATAGCGGCATTAGGTATGATTGAAAGCTTGCTATGCGGTGCAGCAGGAGGGAGGATGAAAGGGGAAAAGCTCAGTGCAGACCGAGAATTGATGGCTCAAGGTATTGGCAATATGATTATTCCTTTCTTTGGAGGGGTCCCGGCCACAGCGGCAATAGCCCGAACTAGTGTAGCGATTAAGTCAGGGGCCCAAACAAGATTAACGGGTATATTTCACGCAGCGGGACTTTTAATCTCGATGTTTCTACTGGCGCCATTTATGTCACAAATACCTCTATCAGCTTTAGCTGGGGTACTTATTGTAACGGCTTGGCGTATGAATGAATGGGAAAGTATACAGTTTATCTTTGAAAAAAGGTTTAAAACTGCCATTGCTCAGTTTCTTATTACAATGTTAGCAACAGTGGTATTTGATTTAACTTTAGCAATTGTTATCGGTGTGGTTTTCTCAGTGTTGTTTTTCATGGTACGGATATCTGACATAGAAATTAATTTAAGCGATATAGACATTAGTAAGTTGGAAGCTAATGGTATTACTACACAATATCATCATCAGATGACTAAAGTTATTTATTTGACGGGACCGGTATTTTTTACTACGACAGAAAAAATAAGTGCTGAGGTAGAAAATCTTGATAAAAGGGACTTTGTTATTTTTTCTATGCGGGGTGTTCCGCTAATCGATACGACAGGGGTTCAAGTGTTAGGTGAGCTTTGTGAAAAGCTTAAATTACAAGGGACTCAGGTGATGTTTGCAGGGGTACAGCCTAAAGTCAAAGAGATCATGAAAAGGAGTGGCTTGACCTATGATTTAGGTAAGGATAGATTTTTTTGGAGCGTAGAAAAGGCAATTGTAGCCATTGAAAATAAAATGACTGCAGATGAAGTAACCGAAGAATATCATGTTGCTGCGCAATAAATTCATATAAAAATCCCTATCTTAAACAAGATAGGGATTTTTATATGAATAAAATAAATATTTCCAAATTATGGATTTTATTTCAAAAATTAGGTAATATAGAGATATACCCTAAAGGAGGAATGGATTGATGAAATGGAAAGGTATGATGAAAGGTATGCTTATCCTCTATACTTTTTTGGTCATAACAATAGAATGTAAAACCAGTGCCGTGTTACCTGAAACCACAAAACAAGTATTATTTGATCAGCTGCTAGAAAGTGAAAGGCACACACCAAATACTGAAGAGGCATTAACAAAAGCTTCAATAGATGATAAAATAGAAAAAAGCATTAAAATATTCATTGGGGATTTGGATAAAGGGCAAATAGTCTATGAAGACTATATAAGGGATCAAGACGATAAAGAGGAAGACATAGCTTTTTTGACGCGGATACTTAAGCTTGATTCTCAAAAGAGAGGAACATACATAAAAGCTATCCCGCATTTAGGCGCTATTAAAGCAATTGACATAGATTTAAAACAAAATATCGTTTATATTAACATGACTAAAGCGTATGATCTTAAGTCATACGGGAGTTTAGCAGAGTACTTGGCTCTTCAAAGTTTAGGTAGTACAGTAGCCTGCTATTATAAGGTGGATAAGGCAGTTATTTACATAGATGGGCAGCCCTATCGTTCAGGGCACTACACCTTCGAAAAAAATCAGGAAATAGAGTTAGTTCAGCTAAACGAATAAAATGACGATATAAATGACTAGATTGAATGAATAGTGAGGTGATGGTTATGAAAAAAAAGCACATGATAATACATGCAGCATTTTGGATGATGTTGCTAATTGTATTTCATATAACCTATGGAAAAGCTGATATTGTTAGTCAAATAAATCAGCAGGAAGCTGAGTATGTGGTCAGATTTCAAAGTGAAAAAGCTTTGATAAGCCGAGATGGCAGTGAGGCCGTGCCTATTGCAAATGGAACTAAACTAACTAAATCAGGCACCTATTTTTTAACATTATTAGATAGTAAACAAGGTTTAAAAATAAATACGTTCAAAATCCCATCTAAAAAAGGTATAAGTTTTTGGGCGATTACACGAGAAAGTGAGCTAGAAGAAATATTCAAATATACTCTTGAAAATTTTGAAACAGATATAACCATTAAATTTAATTTCGGTGCCTATGATATTAATGCACTGAACAGACTGTTTGAGAAAAATGTCAATAATGTGCTTGAGAAGTATCCAAAGCTAACTTATGAGGGGTATACTATCAGAGTGGCAGGAGAGAAAAATCCAATCATTGATCTTAAATTTGTTTATCCACTCAAGGTAACCAATACCCTAAAAAATTATGATATAAGGACAGATCAGCTGCTTGTTCAAATTATTAATGAGACGATTACAGCAGATATGCCGGATTACAAAAGGGAAGTGGCATTATTTAAATATATTATAGAGCGCATCACTTATTCTGCTACCAATAATCAAGGGGTCAGTTACGTTAATCCAACGCCTATGTCTCATACTATGTACGGAGGGCTGATAGATCGAGTAGCGGTTTGCGATGGTTATGCAAAAAGTCTGATGTATCTTTTAAATGCAGTAGGTGTTCCGGCGCAGCTTGTTGTAGGAAATACATATGATGGGGTTTTGCATGCATGGAATCTTGTGAAGATACAAGGCAGTTACTATCATGCGGATAGCACATGGGGAGATGCTGATGAGGATAAGGTAGGAGCTTTTTATGAGTATTTAAATGAGAAGGATACTTATATGCAAAAGACCCATAGGTGGGACACTGCAAAATATCCTGCGGCTATTCAGCTAGCCTATAATATTCTTTATATGCCTATTCAAGTTCCTGGTACCTATCGTATAAAAAATAAGAAGGAATTGGATAATGTGCTTTCAAATATCGGTAAAAAAATACCGAGGCAAGCAACAATAATTTTTTATGAAGATGCAGCAAATAAATGGCAGGAAGAGGAATTAGTTAATAGGCTTGTTGGAAGTGTACGAAAGCCTATCATTTATAGGGCAGAACGCAAGTATAATTGTTTAGTTTTATCATTTAAAATAGATTAAGAGATAAAAAGTTACTTTTTATCTCTTAATTTGTTTTACAAGAAAAAGATTTAATCTTGAAGATTAAGTGGTCCAGCTGCCAACGGTTTTACAATATGGACAAATAACTTCGTTATAAGGCTTAGTATTCATTTCTAAAAGTGTATTATTAGAATAAACAGGCCCCTCTTTACATAAAGAGGAATCAACGGTATTGGCAATATATTCAGAGCCAACCATGTCATAACCGCAATTGTTGCAAAGTAGATGTTTGATCATTTTGTACCTCCTTTAAGCTAAATAAAGAGCTGTGAAGCTATACTTAATATCTGCAGGCTTTTTATTTTTATACCTACAAAAAAATGAAGCTTCCTTTTTTTAACAGTATATAATTAAGGATTTTTCACAATATATAGCTATAAGATTATTTAAGGAGGCTTACAATGCGACAAAAAACAATTAAAATGATAGTTTTTACAATATTAATATGTGCCATGAGCAGTAGTGTTTTGGCCACAGCTTCTCAAGGAAAGACACCGGTTCAGCCAGGACAGTCACGACTAGGAACACCAAAACCTGCACCGGCGCCAAGACCTACAGCTACACCTAATGAAACAACCCCGCCAAGACCAACAGTAACACCTACGCAGACACCACTGCCAACACCACCGGCACCACCCGCACAAACAGCAACACCCAGGCCATCACCAACACCAATGCCAAGTCCAGTACAGACAACAACACCAAGGCCATCACCAACACCAATGCCAAGTCCTGTGCAGACAACAACGCCGAGACCAACACCAAGCCCAACAGCGACTCCAACACCAACACCAATGCCAAGTCCTGTACAGACAGCAACGCCAAGGCCAACAGCAACTCCAGCACCGAATAATAGCATAAGACCACAACCTTTCGTATTAGATAACTTTAAGGTGATTGAAAGGACATTA
>JARBTY010000039.1 GCA_029239935.1 Clostridia bacterium
ACCCCTTATAGCTATCTTCAGACCATCCGCATAAGCCAGGCAAAAAAAATGTTAGAACAAGGTATATCCGCCGTTGAGGTTGCTCTTCGGACAGGTTTTAGTGATCAAAGTCACTTTTCCAATTTCTTTAAAAAATTGATTGGCGTGACCCCACGGCAATATATGCGTATTTTCTTAACTGAACCACAAACCCACCGTTTGACAGAAAGGACAAAATAATGATAAAATCCAAATCCGCAGCCGCCGGACACCTAACGGCTCTCTTAACCATTTTTATTTGGGGTACCACCTTTATATGTACTAAAATCCTCTTAGTAGATTTTTCTCCCTTTGAAATATTGTTTTTTCGCTTTACTATAGGTTATATTGCTTTAATAGTCATACATCCTCGGTTGACGAAATCCAAAAATATACGGGAAGAGCTGCTTTTCGCAGCTGCTGGCTTTTGTGGTGTAACCATGTACTTTCTACTTGAGAATATTGCGCTTACCCACACCCTGGCCTCCAATGTCGGGACGCTTGTTTCTGTTTCACCTTTTTTCACCGCACTGATGGCACACTTCTTTTTGAAAGGTGAACCCTTGAGATCCCAATTTTTTGCAGGTTTTTTAGTTTCAATACTAGGAATCATACTGATTGCTTTTAACGGTAATTATATACTAAAGCTAAGTCCCCAAGGTGATTTACTTGCCATATTTTCTTGTCTATTTTGGGCAGCATATTCCATTCTAATGCGTAAGATTAGTGGACTTGGTTATCACACCATCGGCTGTACACGCCGCATATTTTTTTATGGTCTAGTCTTTATGACCCCAGCCCTATTACTGTCAGATTTTCATTTTGAACTGTCTCGGTTTACAAAACCTGTTAATCTGCTAAATATCATATTCCTTGGCCTCTTCGCTTCTGCACTGTGTTTTGTTGCATGGAACTGGTGTGTAGGCATACTCGGCGCAGTCAAGACCAGTACTTATATTTATTTGGTGCCGGTTATAACCATTGCATCTTCCTATCTCATTCTTAAGGAAAATATTACAGTCGCCGCTTTGCTTGGTACATTCCTAACGATAATAGGCCTATTTCTTTCAGAGAAAAAAACTAAAGGGAAAATAATACCTGAGGAGGTTACTGCCTTATGATAGAAAAACCTACAAAATGTGTGCTTATAATAGACGAAGCACTCCCAGCAGGAGTGCTTGCGAATACAGCCGTGATTTTAGGCATTACCCTCGGTCGGTTAGTTCCCGAATATATTGGTCAAGATGTACTAGATGGTTCTGGACATATACACAAAGGAATTGTTTCCCAGCCGATTCCTGTTTTAAAGGGAAACGCTTCACTACTCAAAACGCTCCGCGAAAAGTTGTATACTTCCTCTTTTGAGGATGTAACGGTTGTGGATTTTTCTGATATAGCACAGAACTGCCATATCTATGATGAGTTCTTGCTAGCAGCAAAATTTACACCGGAAACAGACTTTACCTATTTAGGACTTCTGCTATATGGCGATAAGAAAAAGGTAAATAAGTTGACCGGCAGTATCCCTTTGCTTAGATAAACACTTTTTTATTTTAGATGGAAAATACAGTTTCCACATTAATTGGCCAACGTTCCATTCAAATATTTTCATCTTATTTGAATGGAACGTTTATCCTAATCATTTCAGGTCAAACGAAAGTGACTTTAGAATCGAATATGCTCTGCTGAAAGCTCTCTGGCAACACTCTCCGCCAAAGCCTCGTTATTACTCGTATATGAATATCAAATAACTGCTATGTTCATTGCAAAACCTTCTAAAAATAAATTAACCCATTTAAAATTAATAATGCTACTTTAATGTTATTTTTAATTTTTATGAATGAATATAATTTAATTCATTCATTTTATGATTAAAAAATAACTATTCCTTTTATTTTATTCGGAACAGTCCATCAGGCCTTTCATAATTATCTTACTATCGATGTCTTTTCGCATTTTCCCTTGAGCTTGCCACTGACTTATAAGATCAAAGAAACTGTAATATAAAAAATCCACCGCTTGAATACCGTTTTCTTCACGGTAAAGCTGCTCAATTTTTTCAAAAACGCTTTTGTTATACCATTCTCTTAGAATGGGGTTTGCTTTCGTCCCCTCTACATTTAACAACAGCATCTGTTTAACCACTGCAAGAGGCGTTTGGCTTAAATCAAGAGACTGCAGACATCTTTTTTTCAGCTTTGCATTCTCTTGCAAAAAAATATCCATAAAAAGCTTTTCTTTGGAAGGATAGTAGTTATAAAATAAAACGTGTTAACTTTTTAATAGCTACCACCTAAATAACAATGGTAAATCGGGTCTGAAATCTTTTAACTGTTTGTGAATGCCGTGATCAAATTCCAATTCGATTAGATTTTGACTGGAGGGTTCAATAGATAGATTAGGCAGCTTGTTAATGATTTTAGCTGATTGTGACAAATCACTTTGTTGATTAGTGTACATTTTGACTGCTGTAACCTCTTTAAGTGGTATTTTATGTTTTGAAGGCTCTTTCTTTTCTTCTAGGTATATCTCCTGTTTTTGAGCAAAAAAGAGATAGAAATACATCGGCTCACATAACTGGGTATCTCGAGCTACTTGTATTTTCAGAAAATCTGGAAGATATATAGGACGATAGTCCCACGTAGGAAACGGGGCTTCTTCATCTTTTTCCATTGTAGGTCTAAATGCCATACCAAAGGGTGATGTATTTGGCGTACGCAACAGGCATCTTTCATATAATCTCATGGGTTGTGTTCTTTCACTTTTTACTTCATCTATATTTTCAACCCATAATAATTCCAACATCATATTCTGAAAGAAAAATCTTCTATTGGCCGTCCCTTGTCCCGGGTGGGTATTGGAAGACCCTTCTACAAGACCAAATTCTATAAGCAAATCACCTGCTGGTGCTTTTTTATCCGTACAGATATAGATATGATCAATTTCCATGTCCTAAGTTCTCCTTTATATTTTTCTAACTACACACTGTATTTTCTATAGTATATACCACGCTCTCCTTATCGCATAGTCTTTCCACTCTTCTTCCTAAGGCAATGGACAAAAACAGTTTACAATGCTATGGTATAGTTATTTATATAACAGGCTCATCAGATTTATATTAACTCATCAAAAAAGGCATTGATGGTCAAGCCAAACTGCTTCTAACATGTTATCTTATTTATAAGGAGGTGCTTAACTATGCACGCATGGGAACAAATACAACTAACCATTGACTATATTGAGGAACATCTTTCAGAGGACATAAAAATTGAAAACTTAGCAAAGCTTGCTTCACTGTCGCAGTTCTACTATCAGCGATTATTCAGTCGTTTAGTCAAAAGACCAGTAAATGAGTATGTCAAGCTTCGCCGCCTTGCAAAAGTAGCCGAAGCTTTGCGAAGCACAAATAGACGCATTCTAGATATCGCTTTGGACTTTGGATTTTCTTCTCATGAGACGCTTACTCGAACCTTTAAAAATGTATTTGGAATGACACCCGAGGGATATAGGACTCATCCCGTCCGGTTAAATAACTTTATGAAGCCTCAGCTACTTTTGAACTACACCCTTGTGGATGAAAATGTCCCCTTGATTACAGATGGAATCGTGCTTGAAATAACGAGACGGCAAGTGGTGTCCCCTCAGTTTTTCATAGGACTTACAGTGGAGCAGCCCATCGCCCAGATGCCTGGCGGTGGTCAAACTGGTGTGGACACACTCGCGGAGCTGTGGGACACTTTTCACGAAAACAAATCCACTATTTATGCATTAAAGGCGAATGGTGATGAACTTGGCGTTGCATACGCCGGGATAAAGGAAGGCTATTACAGCTATTTTGCAGGGGCCGAAGTTGATACAAATAAAGTAACTCAAGGCTATACTTCATGGGAACTACCAGTAGGAGAATACATTGTCTGCTCTTTTGAAGCCGAGGATTTTGAGCACCTTGTTATGGATGCGGTGTACAAAGCTCACAGATATTTGTTTGAAACATGGCTTCCTAATCATAAGCTCCGTGTCAAACTCTTTGCTGCAGAACGCTATGCAAGCCACAGTCCAGATACAACCAGTATGGAGGTATGGGTGTTACCCGATACAGATAAATCTCTTCATAAAAAGACCCTGTAATTATTGGAAAACTCCTCTATAAATCAACTAAAAACATCTCCCCATAAGACACCTAAGTGATACGTCTCATGGGGAGATTCGTTTATATTATAGGACTTATTCCTTCACACTACCTAATGCAACACCAGCAATGATATACTTCGACAACAAGAAATAGACTATAAATAGAGGCAATACCGTCAACGACAGCCCCAAATACACCGATCCATACTCAGTCTTATAGATATCACCTCTTAATAGGCTTACCATGATCGGCATTGTATATTTATCATTATCAGTAAGTAAAATTAACGGCATAAACAGGTTATTCCAGCTTCCAACAAATGTAAAAATGGCTTGTGTCGCAATAGCGGGCTTCATGATTGGCAGCAAAATTCTATTAAATATATAAAATTCACCAGCCCCATCTATTCTTGCTGAATTTACAACATCGATTGATAATGCTGAAAGCAGATATTGTCGCATAAAAAACACCGTTGCAGGCGCAGCTATTGCAGGCAATATCAGTGGTAAAAAGTTGTTTGTCATTCCAATACTGTATATAAACTGATAAAATCCAATACTTGTTACCTGAGCCGGAATCATCATAACGGCCATTATAAATGTAAAAAATGGCTGACGCATTCTCCAGTCATACACGACTAAAGCATAGGCAGTAAGTGATGAAAAATACACTGCACAAATTGTTGCCCCTGTAGAGATCGTCATTGAGTTAATGAATCCCTTGATGGGATTAAAGCTTTTACCAAGCAGTACCTGTAAATTGCTCATGAGGTATTTGGAAGGTACCAACGATAGAGAATTTTGCTGGATCTCAAACGTTCCCCTCGTAGCATTAATAAACATAATCCAAAAGGGTAATATACTTAAAAGCGCCAAGAAAATGCAGACAATATAGATAGTTATCTTTAAAATGTGTTGGAATATGTTTTTATCTTTTTTCATTCTCTGCCCTCCTTGCCGCCTTATCAGCTTCTCTGAGTAATTTCATCTGTCCCTTTTTTTCTTTTTTGAGTTTCGATGCATATCTATCTCTCATCATATAAAAGACTATAGCCGATAGTATGGCTATAATAACAAACATAATCATGCTTGCTGCTGCTGCACGATTATACAGATAGCTTCCACTGAAAGCTTGATTATAAATGAACACACTTGTCGTTAGCGTAGCATTGTCAGGTCCCCCAAGAAGAAACAATCTTGGAATATCAAACATTTGCAATCCGCCAATCATGCTCGTAATCAGCGTATAAAGCAGTATGGTTCTCAAATTCGGAAGTGTTACGAAAAAAAACGTTTGAGCTCCTGTTGCACCATCAATCTCAGATGCCTCAAAAATTTCGGGATTTATGCCTAGTACACCCGATATAAGTACAATCATTGTATAACCATACCACATCCAAAACTGGATGAATGATACAATACCCCTAGCCGTCCACTTCTGGACATGAAAGTTCATTGGTCCATCAGATAAACCAAGCATCCTGAGTAAGTCGTTAACAGGACCCATTGGGTATCCAAACAGCGAATGAAAGAGTATAGCTATAGTCGCTGCCGTAATTATATTTGGCATATAAAACAGAACTTTAAAAATCCCTTGTCCCTTTATCTGATTGCGATGCCTAGTGAACCACGCTGTAAGCAGGAGGGCAAGCAATATTTGTGGTATGAAGTTAATAATCCAAAGCAATGTTGTATTGATTAATGATTGCTGAAAAGATGGATTTTTTAAAATTACTTCAAAATTTTGAAAAGGATTTGCTAAAAAATTAAAATCTGTTCTCCCCATACCTTTAAAATCAGTAAAGCCGATAACCGTCGTATAAATGATAGGATATAAAGAAAAAATAAGAAACACAAGTATAAAAGGCATTGAAAAAATATAACCGTATTTAGCGTAGCTAACGCCCTTACGTTGCATAAGCGTCACCTCCCGTAAGATATTAAAAATCTATTTATCCAGACAAATGCACATATAACACTAGGGCGGTCGAAAAGGCATTCGCCCGCCCCAGATTACAAATCAAACTATTCTACAATAACATCAAGATTATCCGCAACGTTTTGTTTGAAGGTAGCTATTGCCTCTTCTCGCGTTTTATTGCCCGCAGTATATTCTCGAACCTGATCACGCCAGTAGGTATTGATGGTCTCGTCGTATTGCGTTAAATTCTTACCATTAGCGAATTCACCAGCTGGGACAAACACATCAAACATATTTTGTCCACCTAAGAACTCCAGTGCCCCATCAGACTTCTTCATAACTGTAGCGGAAGCAACTGTGTCTTTTGTGCCACCTGGTCCATTAAGAGTACCATTTGCCCAGAAGTACTGAAGCCCAGTTTCAGAGCTGTCTAGTGTAATCCACTCAATAATATCTCCGACTGCTGAAGGAATTTTAGTGTCCTTATTGGCAAGAACCCATGTGCCTCCCCAGAAGAAACCTACTGGAGATTCACATACTGCCCAATCGCCGTATGTACCTTCGCCTGGTTTGGTACCGCCTGAATTGCCTGCTAAAACGTAATTGATGAGCCATGCAGGGCCAAAGAAACCAAATATTTTTTTAGCGCCAGCATCTTTCATATCAGCGAACCAAGCATCATTCCAGTCTCGTGTATCGTTATGATAATCATTATCCATAAGTTTCTTTGAGAAGTCTATGAATTCTTCACGTTTAGGATCAAGGTTGAGTTTACCATCAACAATCCATCCCTTCTCAGAACTATTTTCAACTGCATGCCACATATCGCCATCACTGGAGCTGATACCATAACCCTTTGCTTTTAGATCCGCAGCTGCAGCAAAAAACTTATCCCAGCCTGGACCAATTTTTTCTTTAATTGTTGCAGGATCATCTGTTCCCCAAACATCTTTTGCAATAGATCTGCGATAGATAAAAGCACCCCCGGTTGCCTGATAACCAAGACCTGCAAGCTCCCCATCAGGATTTGTTCCAATATCTACTGTGTATTGAGCAATTTCAGCCTCTTTTAAAAGGTTATCCACATCAATGCCGAGGTCTTTATAAGCAGCTGCATACTTAGCAGCATCGCCCTGCGTATATTTGAGTACAAAGGCACCCTCTGCACAGAATATATCAGGGGCATCTGCACCACCAGATGCTAAGGCTTGGTCAAGAGCAGGTTGGTATGCTCCCTCCGTAGTAGCGATAATGGTGCTTTTGATTTCATAAGGAAAGTCTGGGTGAAGTTCTTTGTACTTCTCCAGCATTTTTGGAACTTCATCGGTAAAACTCCATAGATTGATGACTTTAACATTAGGATCGTCCGTAACTTCCTTTGCAACTTCTTTACTAGAGCTTTCTCCAGCAGCGCTGCTCTCTGAGCTGTCTTTAGTGCCAGTGCCAGTGCCACTACTACTGCTACTACTACATCCCGTTAATACTGTGGACACAAGGAACGTACAAGAAAGAAAAAAAGCAATAAAACGTTTCATGATACCCCTCCTCTAATTTTATAATCTTAATAGCGTTATACATTAAAATTATAAAAGATATCTTTGGGGCAAGCTCCTTATATTTTGCTAAATTATAATCAAATATTGCTGAGTTTTTATGCCAAATCACTACTTTTTATATTTTTATTCAATAACAATAGTGCATTTTGATTTTCTATTCACTTTTATAACAATAATTTTTAGTAATATATGCTTTTTATTTATAGCAAAAAACGCAATGAATTAAACTTAACTAAACAACTAATTTATTTTGTAAAAAGATTTATAGTCTTTTGGCGTACAATGATTTTTAGCTTTAAATACACGATTAAATGTTGCCAGACTACTAAAACCGGATTTCATAGCAACTTGCATAATAGATAAATCCGGCTGAATCAATAGTTTTTCGGCATATATAATTCTACGATTAATCAAATACTCATAGCAAGATATGTTCATAACTTGCTTGAAAAGGCGAGCAAAATGGTATTTGCTGAATCCAGCAATGCTTGCAATATCATCTATTTTTATATCTTCAGTACAATGATCATTGATATAATTGCATACCTTCAAAAATAAATCTATGTATTCTTGTTGTTTTTGTTTTTTTATAGCTGAGAATTTATCATTTCTGTTTATACATTTCCGTCCTAAAGTGGTAAAAAAACAAATAAGCATAGAATAAGCCGAAGCTTCTCTAAATGGCAGCGTCGAAAAATATTCCGAAGTGATATTCAAAATAAGCACTGAAAGTTCTTTATGTATATCCGGCATCGAAGAAGGTGTAACCGTTAGACAAGGTCGAAACATATGAAATACTGAATTAAAACCGCTCAGGCTATAGAGCAAGGTGCAGTCAAATTGCAAGATAATGCGATGCCCTGTGAATGGTGCATAGAGCTGATGGAGCTCCCCAGGCGCGATAACCATAATATCATCCGCATTCAAATGGTATGTCGTTTCATCTATTATGACCTTATAATCGCTTTCAATAGGCATGATGATTTCAGCATCGGTATGCCAGTGTTGTGGATAATCTTCATATTCTCGGTTTAGATAGATACGAATTTTAAAATCCCCCTCATAGTCCACAGTTTCATGAATTCCGTTTAAAATTTCAATCAATAAACTACCCCCCAAATAACTGACTTTACGACAATAACCTCTAACATTTAACTAATCCCCGTTTAGCAAATGCAGTTAAATTAATGTTATAATACAGAATTTTCTAAGTCAAGCATATTGTTTGAATTCAAATAAGTTTATATAAACAAAACCTCTACCAAATCAGTCTTTAACACAGATTTTGTTAGAGGTATTCCACAAAAAATATTTAATTTTCTAATCTTTATTATTCTGTTTTGTTTGCATTGTTATCAATTAAATCTCATTTACAATCTCATATTCTTCACCTATACTTATTATAGATAAAGATAAAAAAGCAAGTACCAGCTTTATTTGCTATCTATCAAATATACTTTATGATTATAAAAGAGGTCATGCATATGGAAAATAACATACAAAAACAAAATCTTATACGCAATCAACTTAAACTCAATCTAGGCGAGGAACTTAATGCGCTTATCAGTGCGTCTCATGCACTTAATGTAAGAACTGCAGTTCTTTTTGATTCAACACTGCAGCCTGCAGCCTTTTTGATTGTCCGCTGGCTGCTTTCATATGGCCCGGTAAATGCTACAACTTTGGCAGAAGCAACTGCCATGGACCGAAGCTCTGTCAGCCGACTTGTTACGCAACTCAAACACTTAGGTTATGTGAAAAGCGAAACTCACCCCAAAGATCGACGCGGCGTACTATTATCCTTGACCGATTTAGGTTGCGAAAAGGCTCTAAATGCCTTAAAAGAAAAAGAAGAAGAATTTTATAAACGCATCTCAGAATGGGATAATTCCAAACTCGAAACATTTATTGAAATGCTCAAATGTTTCAATAGTAGTACAAATTAGATAGTAAATCCATACCCACACTGGTAGCTCTATATGCTATACAATAGTGAATAAAACCCCTTTCTCCTATATCTAACTTAGGATGAGAGGGGTCTTTTCTGATAGGTTTACTCAATGTATCCGCTTTGTGACAGTAAGTTTTTTGTATCTATCCATAGCTTATGCTGCATATCGCTATCCCCGCCAGGAACTATTGGTACTATAGGCTTTCCAGTACCAACGTTAAAATATTCTCCTGTCACGCCTTGATACTGAGCGTCTGTGGCCAAACGCATTATAATATCAGCACCTTTTCTTGGATCTCCTATATGCAGGATTTTCAATATTTTAGCAAGTACTGAAGAAAATCCTAATTCCCGTCCGAGCCCTGTCACATTAAACCCTGGATTAAGGGCATTTACAGTAACTCCGCTCCCGTCCATTTGACGTCCAAGCTCTCCAGTAAACATAATATTAAGAAGTTTTGTCTTTCCGTAAATCATAGAGGAACCTCTAGCGGTAAATTCAGAAGTATCTGTTAAATCCTGTGGTAATTTGAGCTGACCATGGTTGCGTGATGCTTCAGAAGCGACATTGACTATCCTTGCATTTTTTGAATGAGTTAATGAATCCAATAGCTTATGTGTTAACAGCCATGGTGCAAGATAATTTACAGCTATCATTTCAGGGAATCCCTCTCTAGTTATTCGCTGTTCAAAGCCATGCAATCCTGCATTGTTCACTAATATATCTATTTTAGGGTATGCCGCTTTTATTTCATTACCCATTCTTTTTACGTCCTTCATAAGTGATAAATCACCATAAAAAAAGTCTATTTTTGCATTTGGCACGAGATCCTTTATAATAGTTTTTGCTGTTTCTGCACGTTTTTCATTTCTTGCCGTTAATACCAGTTGTGTCCCACGTTTGGCTAGTTCAATGGCTACTAATTGGCCAAGACCACTGGTAGCACCAGTTATTACTGCAATGGAGTCTGTCATCCTATAAATCCTCCTCAGATGTTGGAATTAAATCAAACCCTAAAATATATTTGATATATGTCAATTATATAATTTTATTTGATATATGTCAAATATATTTCATTATTAACTTATTGATTTTATTTCTCTGATGTTACTCTGGGGAGCAACGAAAAATGGATGCTGTGTTATTTCTTTTCCACTGCGATCCAGATTTCCCAGGTATAGCCGGTGGCGCTCACATCAGCCGACGGGTACGCTTCAAAGTCCGTGCCCCCGCAGGGCTGATACTCGCTTGCAGGAAAGAATTCGCTATAAATCTGATGATACAGCTTGTTGAACGCTTCCGGCATTGTTCCCACACACTTGAACACTGCGTAGGTATGTGCTGGTATTTCCTCTACGGTAAAACCCTCTTCCGTAACCGGCGCGCCGTTATAGTGCGCGCCGATGGCATAGGGAAAATTCGTGTCGGAAGCGTCCTTGCCGAAGCTTGCGCCGACCATGCACCCGCCAAAAGCATTGTCCTCCGGAATATACTTGCACAGCGCCGGGATTGTTCCGTCTATTCTGCACTGCCGCCAGAAATCGGATATGTCGGCAGTGGTCAGTTCTTTCTTGCAGGATACACCAATCTTTTTACAGACGATTTTGAACATGTCCCTCGTTTCAATTCTGTAATCCATCATATTTCCTCCGTCTAAAATCAGTTTTACTGAAAGACGGGAAAAAGATTTAAGATTAGCTCCGCTTCGTGCCAACGACGGAGATACGCCATGAAAACGTGTAAAAGCGCGGCTGAAGCTTTCCTGTGTGTCATAGCCATACTTGACGGCAATATCCAGTATGCGTACATCAGACGATGCAAGCTCGCTTCCGGCAAGAGAAAGGCGCCGCATACGGATATAATCTCCGAGCGTAAACCCGCAGAGGATGCTGAATACCCGTTGAAAATGAAAGCTTGACGAATACGCCTGTTTTGCAATTTCGCAAAAATCCAGTTCCTCGGTGATATGCACTTCCACATAATCTACCGCTTTTTGTATGCCGCTGATCCAATCCAATTTCAAGTGCCTCCTATCTGTATAAGCTTATTATGCGGTTCTACACTAAACATTGGAGTAGAACCAGCAATGTAATCATTCTATTATCCAATGACCCGATACCCTGCCAGCCTTATTCAAACAACGGAACAATATGCTCTGTAATCAGTTCAGTTAGAACCTTGCTTCTCAGCATAAAACGAGAAGCAATTGCGACTACCATGTTCTTTTCGGGATTGACAAAAATCACATTCCCTCCATCGCCTATAGCTGCATAACAATGACTCCCCTTACTATCAATAATCCACCATAAATAACCGTAGGGCAGCTCTCCCCAACGACTTTTTTCTTTTGTGCTGTCCTCAATCCATTTTGATGATAAAATCCGTCTGTCATTATATAAGCCGCCATTTAAGTATAATTGACCGATTTTTGCCATATCCCGCGGCGCTAAACAAAGCCCCCAACCCGCTGTGTTCATGCCCTTTGGATCCACCATCCAACCGCTGACATGTTTATCTTTCAGAAAGGCAATATACTCCTCTTTATTATGTATTGTCGTATGATGATGAGGTGCTTTAATGCCCAGCGGTTCAAACAGATTCTCTGTGGCAAAATCTACTACTGACTTATCTGTCGTGCTTGCAAGTATTCCTGATAAAATCTGCGTGCCAACAGTAGAATACTTGAATTCGCTAGTGATGCCAGCCCGGCCTCCCAATAAATCGAGCGCCGCTTTTGTCCAATCATCGCTTGTGTAAACCTTTGTATACGGCTCCGACTTGTATTTATACGGTGCGGTCATGGTCAGCATATTTCTTATGGTGACATTTTGTATCGTCTTTTCCCCACGTTTGAGCATGTAATCCGGGAAAAATTCTAAAACCTTCTGGTCTACGCTTTTTATATAGCCTTTATCTATGGCAATACCGATCAGTGCCGATAGAATGCTCTTTGTCACCGACATCACATGAGCCGTATCCTCAGAAGTGAAGCCGCCAAAATAACCTTCATAAATCCTTTCGCCATTTTTAACCACAACTATGCCGGCAATATTGTCATATTCTGTCTTAATCAAATTTTCAAAATCTGTGATATGTTTATCCATTTTTCCCTCCGCTAAAAAGTTCTTTTCGCCTATCCCAATGTTTAGTGTAGAACCTATTATACGGTAAAATGCCTTTTCTCTCTTGACATTTTGTGCGGAGTGGTGTTACCACAAGCTTTAATTATCATTTCCTTGTTTAAGTAGTTCTTCCATCTGTTGTTTAGCCTCTACTGACAGCGCATCTATGAGGTAACCACGTTCTTCTGTCTGCTTTTCTTTATAGTCCTGCAGTATGCTTTCATTAGCTCTTTCAACCTCAATTTTTAGTTCTCTGGCAGATAATAAAGCACACCCTGATCCCCTGATAATAATCTGCTGCAAACCGTCTGACGTTGCAACTGTCATATTATATTTTTTTTGATTGTCATGGGCAAACTTTTCAATATAATGATCTGCCGTCTGCGCCTCTCTTGTATAGACCATATGGATATTATGATACTTAATGATTTCCTCAAGATGTCCCTGAACACGATAGGCATCAAATACAACAATGATATGACATTTGCGAATCCCCTGATAATTGCTTAGTATATCCAGCAGTTTTATTCTGGCACCATCCATATTATCCTCCGTAAGTTCTTTTAACTCCGGCCATGCAAAGATAACGTTATAGCCATCTACGAGAAGATACTCTTCCTTATTTTCTTTCTCCCTTTTTACATAGGTAACAGGCTCATAATAACTTTCGTGTGCTGTTTTGCGTTTTTTCCAAATCGACTTCTTCCCTTGGTTGGCATAAGAAGTTCCGTTAATAATTTGGTCTATCTCTTCTAAGCCGATCCACCTCTCCTTTGTGTAAGAGGTCTGATTTTGAGTTGATTTTTCAGGCATATCAACTTTTTTCTGCAAACAGCTTTCAATATGCATATACTCCTTTACTTGATTCCATGCCACCAAAAAGCCTGTACCATGAGCACAAAATACAGAACCGGTTGGGTTTTCTATGTCACTTTCAGAATCATACCCGATACTTGCTATCACCTCTTCTGTATTATGGCATGGCGCGTACCCCTTCAAACTACAAAACAGTCTGCCATGACCTTTGGTATACGCAACCACTTCCTGCTGATAATTTCTCATGGTAACAACCGGTGCACTCCCCACAAGGATAGCCGTCTCGCCGTTTGTCTCAGAGATTTCGCTTGTCCCATGCATTTTCTCAATATCGGTCATAGCTCTTCCTAACATTTTCTCAGGTAGTTCCAGCCAAAAGGCATAATAAGGTTCCAATAAGATAGATTTTGCCTCCTTTAAGCCCTGACGTACTGCACGGTAGGTGGCCTCCCTGAAGTCACCGCCTTCTGTATGCTTATTATGGGCTCGGCCCGAGACTAACGTGATTTTCATATCTGTAATAGCAGACCCTGTTAAAACGCCTTTATGGACTTTTTCTTCTAGATGGGATAAAACCAGTCTCTGCCAGCTTTTCCCCATCACATCCTCACTGCATTTTATATCAAACTGCAGACCACTTCCCGGCTCGCCAGGTTCTAAGACGAGATGAACCTCCGCATAATGCCGTAAGGGCTCAAAATGACCTACCCCTTCCACTATACTAGCAATCGTCTCTTTATAGACAATCCTTCCTGCATCAAATGTTACGCTGACACCAAAGCGGCTTTGTATAAGACTCTGCAAAATCTCAATTTGTACCTCTCCCATAAGCTGGACTTGAATTTCCTGCAATTCTTCATCCCAGACAATATGAAGCTCTGGCTCCTCTTCCTCTATTTGACGAAGCCTAGGAAGCATTACCCTTGGGTCACAGTCTTCAGGTAGTATAATCTGATAAGACAATACGGGTTCTAGTACCGGCGTCTCTGAAGCTCCCTCTATCCCCAAACCTTCTCCAGGTCTAGTCTGACTCAGTCCTACTACTGCACATACAGAGCCTGCCTCTGCCTCATTCACCGCCTCGAACTTCTGTCCAGAATAGATGCGAATCTGATTGACCTTTTCTTCCCCTATCCCATTCGTTAAGCTATCTTTGATCTTAAGACTCCCCCCCGTAAGCTTCATGTGCGTGAGGCGGTTTCCTTGCTCATCCCTTGTTATTTTGAATATTTTAGCTCCAAATTCATCGGGATAAGATAGACTGCTGGCATATTTGACAATCCCTTGCATAAATGACTCAATACCCTCTAGTTTTAAAGCAGAACCAAAAAAGCAGGGAAATACTTTGCGCTCTCTAAAGGCTTTTTTAATCTGCCAAAGTTCAATAAACCCTTTTTTCAGGTACTCTTCCATCATTGTTTCATCACACATGGCAAGCTGGTCGTAAAAGTACTCTGTCTCCTCTTGTCCAAATTCAATACAACCATCATCCAGCTGTTTTTTTAAATCTTTTATTAACTTTTTCTTATCTGTCCCACTTTGGTCCATTTTATTGACAAATAAAAAGACAGGTATCTGATACAGATTAAGGAGACGCCATAACGTTTGTGTATGGCCCTGCACACCATCGCCACCGCTTATAACTAAAATAGCATAATCCAGCACCTGAAGTGTTCTCTCCATTTCAGCCGAAAAATCTACGTGTCCAGGCGTATCTAATAAAGTAATCTGCGTCCCCCCTACTTCAAACAGCGCTTGTTTGGAGAAAATAGTGATTCCCCTTGCCTTCTCCAGTTCATAAGTATCTAAATACGCATCTTTATTATCTACCCTTCCTAATTTTCGAATTTTACCACTCAAATAGAGCATACTCTCCGATAATGTTGTCTTTCCCGCATCTACATGTGCCAATATTCCAATGACTAATTTTTTCATAATCTATTTCAAATCCTTTGTTTTTTGTCTATTTCTAGAAATCACAGCCTACTTAGCGCTATATAGTGTTTCTTCTATTTATTATGATACCAGTAAGTTTGGCATCTGACAATTTTATCATACTATTTTTACACAAAAATAAAAATTGCGAACTATTCTATCATCATTTTTATAATCTCTTTATCCGTTTCTCTCATTCCTTCTCTTGCAAGTTTACCTATATTAGACAATGTCGCTTCAACACCCTTTTTTACAATACCATCCCCATCTTTAAACTGTTGTCCGTTTTGATACATGTAATGTCCCAAAATACCTGCATCTACACCTGCAGCAATTTTAGCGGCACAAGATGCTTTAGCTCCATCACATACAATGCCTGAAACGATAGAGAGTGCATTTACAATCGTATGGGCAATCTCTTTGTATGCACCTCCATAAAGATAAGCAATGCCTGCCCCACTTCCTGCTCCAGCACTAACAGCCCCACAATATGCAGAAAGCCTTCCTATCCCAGCCTTTTGATGTATGGTCACTAGATTCGAAACAACTAAGGCTCTATAAAGCTTTTCTGTTGATACCTTTAACTCTCTTGCATACTCAATAACCGGAACTGAAGCCGTAATACCTTGGTTTCCGCTGCCCGCAATAATAATAACAGGCAGTTCACAGCCATTCATTCTAGCATCTGAACCAGCTGCCGCTTTAGCTTTTGCTCTAACCTTAATATCCGAACCATATGTTGAAAGCAACACACTTCCTATATTGGCACCATACTTATTTTTTAATCCTTCTTCTGCAATTCTTGTATTATACGCGATTTGTCTTCCTATAATATCTTCTATATCTTTTATATCAACAGAATTTGCAAAATCAATAATATCTTCTATATTTATCACACACTGATCATTCACTTCTGCTTTACATGCCTTTGCTTGTTTTTGATAAATAATTTCTCTATTTTTTTCAATCAAAATAATATGCGTATGATCATTTACAATTCTTATTTTCACATATGAATCCTTATAAAACATAGTGACTTGAATATAAAATATAAATGACGTATCTGCATGAATAACTTTTATTGGGTATTGCGCTATGTATTCTTTAATATTTCGCTTTTCTTCTTCAGTTACTTCTGTCAAAACCTCTAATTTTTTTCCCGCTTTACCTGCTATAATACCTGCAGCAGCAGCAGCTTCTATACCTTTGAGATGATTTGTATGAGGAACGATTACACTTTTAACATTTTTAATAATATTGCCACTAACTTCTACAATGGTTTTTTCTGGAATATGACCTAACAATTCTCTCCCCGTTGCAGCAGCATATGCAATGGCTATTGGCTCTGTACACCCCATAGCAGGTATTAATTCCTCTTTTAAAATCTGCACATAATTCTTATACCTTAAATCGCTCTTTTTCACTTTATCACGCCCATTTTAGATTTTGTTGAAACATATACAAGAACTTTTTCGTCATTCATACCCATTATCCTCTTACACAATCTGTAATATAAACTCCTTTTTTTCAAAACTCATTTACATTCTATCATTTTCATTTACATTAATAAAATAAATAAATATAATAGTTGTATTAGATTTACTAATACAAAGGAGTGCTTGATGAACCCATATGATGCATTTATCAAAATAATTGAAACAGGCAGTTTTACAAAAGCCGCAGAAGAACTTGGATATACTCAATCAGCAATAAGCCAAATGGTCCATTCATTAGAAAAAGAGCTTTCCACTACACTTATTCTCCGCTCTCGTAAAGGCATCACCCTCACTCCCGACGGAGAAGAGTTTTTGCCCTATATAAAAAAGCTCTACTATTCACATAGAGAGCTTATGGAAAAAAGTAGAGAAATGCAAGGTCTTGAAAGCAGCATCATACGTATTGGCACTTTTTCAAGTGTTTCCGCCAGTTGGCTTCCTGATTTAATAAAAGACTTCAAAGCAATTTACCCAACCGTAAAATTTGAGCTGCAACAAGGGGAATATACAAGCATTTCTCAGCTCATTAAGGAAGGGAGTGTAGATTTTGGTTTCGTTAACGCTGATGCCCTAACTAACTTATATACTATTGCTCTAAAACGAGATGAAATGCTGGCAGTTTTACCTTATGATCACCCATTGACACATCAAGAAAAAATAACTCTAAAAGAACTCTCTCACGAACCTTTCATTCTTTTGGATGAAGGCCAATCAAGCATCCCTTTGAAATTCTTTAAAGAGAATAACTTACAGCCAAACATACAGTATCGTGTTTATGACGACTATACTATTATGTCCATGGTCGAAAAGGGATTAGGAATAGCTATTTTACCCGAGTCCATACTCAATAAAATGAGTTATCATATTGTAAAGAAAAATATTTATCCACCTATTGTTCGCACGATCGGTCTTGCATTTAAAGATAAAAAAACTTTACCCATTGCAAGTAGGTATTTCATTGATTTTATTTTAAAACATTTAAAATAGTGGCCTTTTCTTCCAAAGAATAACCACTCTGCCAAAATGCTTCAAACTGATTTCCTCCTACTTCTCATAAGTAGGATAGGACATTATTCCAATAGCTTTCATCCACAGGAATCCCATTTTTTAGATTTTCAGTTCTTGTGGCTACAGATCTTTCGTTAGGATAGTATATCTTCTGCCCCTCT
>JARBTY010000246.1 GCA_029239935.1 Clostridia bacterium
GTAATCAAAGCCCCTATGAATGGCAGTGCTACTTGTCCTCCGTGGCTATGTCCTGACAACTGCAAGTCTATAGAGTATGCTTTTAGCTCATCAGCTATGTCTGGTTCATGGACTATGAGCAGATTATAATCTTTGGCCTTTATCGTTTGAGTTGCTTTTTTGATATCCGGCTTTCCTAATAGGACATCGTCAATGCCCATTATATTCATTTTTTGTCCATTTCCTAGGTCCACTATCTGATTAGCATTAGTCAGTAGTATAAATCCTGCTGCTTCCATTATTTTTTGATATCTTTTGGTACCATTGGCTCCATGATCATGGTTGCCATACACAGCTACTTTGTACCGTTTTGCCTGTAGCCTTTTAAGTCTCGCTATAATCGCTTCTGCATCATTGTTCTCCGCGTGACTATCTATAAGATCTCCTGTAAAGACAATAATATCTGGATTATTTTCATTGATTTTATCAATAACACGGTCAAAATCCTCCAGTGTATAATCCTTCCCCAAATGGGTGTCACTGAACTGAACAAGTGTTAAGGGCTTTATATTGGTACCCCTATTACTATAGCGAAGCGTTTCTTCATGAACAACAAGTAATTTAGGTTCTATATATCTGGCATACACAAATACACATGACCCAAAAAGTGTCAAAAAAATAATTGATTCAAATATCCATTTAACAATCAATCCTATTAACCTAACCAAACCTCTGATCACTGCCATCCTAACTCCATTTCTATGACTATGTTAATCATGTCTGGTAGGAAGATACGGAATAATACGGCTTGCAAAGCTTGGCATTGTCATGGTTTGCAGCCATACCTTACCAGGACCTGTCAGTTTAGTAAGGAAAAGTCCTTCTCCGCCGAATAATATGTTTTTAAACCCTTTAACAGTTTCTATCTCGTATCTTACACCTGATTCAAAAACAGCTACATTCCCTGTGTCTACTTTTAAAACTTCTCCTGGTCTCAAGGTGTATTCTGCAAGGCTTCCATCTATCTCTACAAAAGCCTTGCCCTGTCCTGACAGCCTTTGAAGCACAAAGCCTTCACCGCCAAACAGTCCTGACGTGATTCCCTTTGTCACTTGAACACTGAGGTGCACGTTAGGTTCTGCACATAGAAAAGCATTTTTCTGGCAGATATAGTCATGCATGCCATCCACGTCCAGTACTAAAATACTGCCCGGAAAAGATGAAGCAATCACAATCTCTGAATCTGGGGCCTCTGAAGTATAGGTTGCCATAAATAGCGATTCTCCGCTTAGCATCCTGCCTAAGCCTTTCATCAGTCCCCCCTTCATATTCGTCGCCATTGTAATTCCCTCTGTCATCCAAGCCATGCCTCCGGACTGGGTATAGATGCTTTCACCCCTGTCCAGTCTGATTGATACAGCTGGTAAATTGTTTCCAAACACTTGATATCTCATCAAAAATCCTCCTTTTTCCCCATTAGTTCTTCTAAAATTTTATTAATTACCGCGGAGGTAAAACCTCTTTGTAATAAATAACTATACATCTTGTTTTTTAAGGCATAGTAGTCTGATTCTTTTCGCCTATAGACCTCAAGTTTTTTTAGAGCTACTGCCATACCATTTTCCAATTCTTCCTCTTTACTATAATTTTCATCTATAGTCTGGGCGATTGTCTCATAATCTATACCCTTCATTTTAAGTGCTCCAGCAATATATTTAGGGCCTTTTTTAGAAAACTTTTTTTTATCTTTTACAAAAGCCTCTGCAAGTTTTGTATCATCCAAATAGTGATAGTTTTTCAATTTCTCTATGGCATAGGTGATATCTTCATCGGAATATTCTTTTTGCCTCAACTTATCAACTATAGCTTTTTCAAAATAATTTTGTCTCCCCAATAATCTCATACAATAGTCAAAACATTTGTTTCGGCTTTCTTCCTTTAAAATGGCCTCTAGTTCCTCTTCATCTACCTGCATCCCCTTATTGAGTCCTAACTTAATCAGCGTATCTTCACTAAGTCCACAAAAAAATTCATTGTCTAAAAACAAATTATATCTGCCTGGAGTCTGCTGAAGGCTAATCTTGGTTATGGTTTTCATATGTTCTCCCATATACAGCCATCTTCTAAGATATGCACACAAGCTTGTAAATAGTCTGCATCTTTCTCATTAAAACGAGCCAAAAGAGGGCTGTCGATATCTAGCACCCCTACAATTTTCCCTCCTGCTCTGATAGGCACTACAATTTCTGACCTTGAGGCACTGTCACAGGCTATATGTCCTTTGAAAAGATGAACATCTTCTACGACCTGAATCTTCTCCTCTGCTACTGCACTGCCACATACCCCTTGACCTATCTTAATGCGTACGCAGGCTACTTTTCCTTGAAAAGGCCCAAGCACAAGTTCTCCCTCTTTGACAAGATAAAAACCTACCCAGTTGATATCTGTTAGTTGTTCCCCTAGAAGTGCCGACACATTGGCTAAGTTAGCCGTCATGTCCCTCTCCCTTTCAATAAGTGCTTCCACCTGCTTGTTTAACAATCTATAGAATGCATCTTGGTCCTCTTGAGTGATACTGTCAAAATGTTTCACCGTTTTATCCTCCGTTATTTATAAGATAAAGGGGCAGGCAATTTGCCTGCCCCTTTACAGTTATTTTTCCTGTATAAGCATATTATAAACCATCTGCGCTGCTTCTGCACGGGTAAGTTTGTCTTGCGGATTAAAAAGATTTGTTTTATCCTTTTCTATCAACTTAAGCCCGTAAGCCAGTGTAACATGACCCTTTAAATCTGCTGTTAATTCCTTTTCATCCTTAAAAGGATATTGATAGATGTCTGAAAGCTTTGCTATTTCTTTGTAATTCGTACTATTAATCATATACTTTACAGCCTGCTCTCTTGTCATAAGGAGGTCTTTATTTTTTTCTTTTTCTTCTAGGATTCCTCTATTGACTGCTTGACTATAAAGATCCTCTTCACTGATGTTTTCGCCTGCTGCTTTTAAAACGAATCTTAAAAAATCCACCTGAGTAATTGGCATATCCGGTTTGAAGCTAGTCCCTGACAGATAAATACCGCTGTCATAAAGCTTTTTAATAATAGCTTCTTTAGGATGGCCTGCAATATCCCCATAAATAACTGGTACTGGCTGATTGATAGGTTTTCCGTCATAGCTGTTAACCCGTATTCCTTTATAAGGATCAAAACTCATATAACTGTCTTGATGGGCATAAGCTAATACTCTTGTCTTTTCATCTTTATTAATATACATTAACTCAAGACCTATTTGGTCAACTATTTTTTTCTTATCTATGACCTTTTTAACATCCTTAAATGCTACTTGGGTCCACTCATTCGAATAGCTTGTCACTTCATTATGGACTGTATCATAGGTCACTCTAAGCCCATTGCCTTTTACAGGTACCCCATTAACGACTCTTCTATAATAATAGGTTTTATAGGGTTCTGATTTTGATACATCCATTGGAATAGGTCCGCTGTATGCTTCTTCTACGTAGTACTCTGTGAGTGCGAACTTATCTTTAGCAATGGTTTTTAGAAATGCCTTTACTTTTTCTTTGACTGCATCTATTGAAACAGTGCTTTCTTTATTTTCATAATTGTTATAGCTGCTATAGCCCAGTACTTCACCGGTTTTGGCATCTACTGACAGATTCATATTCAATCCACCCTCTGGCGGTAAAATTTTTGTATCCCCTGCTGCTATCATCAGTTTGATTTTTTCTGCTGAGACATCTGCCTCTGCAGTGTCAGCAGACTGGAGATTGATGTGCCAGATATACTGATTGTCATATGTTGATTTATACAGTGATGCACTCTGAACAGATGCTTTTAAAAGTTTTGGGAAGTATTTAGCCCCTGCACTTAAGGCTTCTTTTTGGGTTAGCAGTCCTTTTGTTTCTTCTACCGCAGCTTCTTCCTGTGGTGTAAGACCTCGGAGTCCTCCATCCGCTTTACCTTCTGCCATTTCTGCTGTTGCGAATCCCCCATAAAAGTAGTCTCTATGCGGAATAATGATTTGTCCTGTTACTGCATCAATGCCTTTGTTTTGTCCATTACTGATTTCATAAACTGGAAAACTGCTTACAGATCTGGTTTCATAGTTAGAGTATAAACTATGCCATAAAGTAACACCTATGTTACGAAGATAATTTTCCTTTGCTTTCTCTAAACTTATTTTTGCATCTGGCGTACTGTAAGTTCCTTTATAGGTGGGTATACCATAAAAACTAATGACTTCACCCGTTTGTTTATTGACATAAACACTGGCTGCTTCATTAAAGACTTTGACCCCATTTACATAATGGTTAAAGGTATACACATAGTTATTGCTTTGATCCGTACTGACTGCTTCTTGCAATTTTAAAT
>JARBTY010000247.1 GCA_029239935.1 Clostridia bacterium
GTTGCTGAAGATGTCGTCGAGCGTGATCTCTTTCTTCAGCAGCTTTGCGCCGCCAACCGAGGCAATCGATGTACGCGGTCTGTATTGCTTCACATTGATGGTATTCTTTGTTGTGATTTTATCGATGGAGAGCTGCGCCATCGCTTCGACATAGGCATCCATCTTCGTATAAAACGGATGATCAATGTGACGGCTGACCGCCTCGCAGGCGTCTCCCGTAAACGTGTACAGTTTCTGGTAGTCATGGCGGAGTCTGTCGAGCGATCGAAATAAAGCATAAGAAATAATTAAAAATCAGAAAAGTAAAAATGATTGTATCATGAATTTATTCGCCATTGCAGCACGCGATTAATCAGAATTTCTAATGCATAAATCCTGCGTTAGAGAAATGATACATGGACGAAATTATTGAATTGCGGTAAAATTACAACGATAAAATCAAGTGTAAAACGGGAATTTGTGGAGGGAAATAATATGGCGGATATAAAAGTTTCAGACATGATGAAGATGCAAATGGAGTTATTCGAGAAACATAAAGATACCTGGTCGCCAATAGAGGCGCAATATGGTCGCAATTCTATTTTATGGATGATGGAAGAGGTTGGCGAAGTCATTGCACTTATAAAAAAGAAAGGCGAGGCAGAAATAGTGAGTGAACCATCCATTCGATCCTTATTTGTCGAAGAGATAAGTGATGTATTGATGTACTACATCGACACACTCCTCCGCTATGGTATAAGTGCAGATGAAATATCGGATGCATACATAAAAAAGCACTTCAAAAACATGGGACGAAATTACGATAAAGAGTATGAGAACAAATTCGAATAAATATCACCTCGATAAATGCATCCTCTCCGTATAAGTGGGTAATCAGTGTAGCCGCCGGTTGCCCTGCTCGCCACGTCAACGTCCTGCATTCATACCAATTTCGGAGATTATCCTAGTCAAAAGTCCTGTACTGGCGCGGACTTTTGGGCAATGCATGTAAACAAGTAATGTTTAATGTTTGAAACGACCACCTGCTTTAGCAGATAGTCGTTTTTTTGTCATCCCTAGTATTATTCAAATCCTATGACAATCCACTCATCGACAACGTCCCAAAAGTTCACATGATAACGAGGTTGTTCGTCAGTAAACCAAATAGTAGCATTATCATCTTTGCAATTTTTTAAATCAATCGCAACATACCCACCCATGCCACTACTAAAAAATCCATAGGTCGAGTGTAAATCTATTCCTAAGGGTTCCTGTAAATCGTCTATAATGCCCCACTCATCATCTTCGAAGGAAACCACTTTATCTAGAGAAACCAATCCCATTGCCATGCTTGGGTAATAATAAAATCCATCATGCAGATGTTCATAAAAGCTCTTTACCGAATCAGGAATACAAGGCCAAACTTTTTCTAATTTAGTGTTATTTATTTTCTGCGTGGGCAAATTTCCTTCAAAATAATCAATTTCTCCGTCACCGACATTAATCGTATACAGTATGGAATATTTGTCATTATACTTAATCAGATCAATATCCACTAAATTTTGAGATAAATAAGAGATTGTGTTTCTCAATTCTTTGCCGCTTATAGAGTTCCACAAGTCAATGACCTTTTTTAATTGATTGTTTAAATTTGATACCTTTAGTATTTCTAACCAGGGACTAGGAATTTCATTTATCTCTAATTCATTAACGCTTACCAATGATATATTATTTCTAAATTTGCTGATGTATTGCAGCTTATCCTTCATTAGTATCACCTATCTACTCTATTACGGAGGAAATCGTTCAATTGAATTGAAATGGCAAATAAATGAATGACACATATAATGCAGAACTTACACATCAAAAAAATTTATCCTAGTCCTCGAAATGATCAGATTGCTCGCCTCAATCAAGCATCAAACGCGATAACCAGCCATTCATCAACGAAATCCCAAAAATTGATGTTATACCCCGGCTGATCTTTAGCCGACCATAATGTTGCATGATCTCGATCACAATTTTTATAATCAAAAGCTATATAAGTTCCCATCCCATTACTAAAAAAACCAAAAGAAGAAGATAAGTCGAGTTTAAGAGGTTCTTCTAAATCGTCAAGAATTCCCCACTCAAAATCCTCATCCCCTAGAAAATCAATGTCTTCTTGAGGCAGTAACCCCATTGCTCCACTGGCATAATAATAAAATCAATTGTAAACATTTTCAT
This sequence comes from Clostridia bacterium, assembly GCA_029239935.1. The sequence continues at coordinate 2,206 of JARBTY010000247.1, forward strand.
AAAAAGTTCTAATCGATTCAGGCATGCTCTCCCAATTGCGTCGAAGCTCATCGTTTTCAACATCTGTTTGCGGACACCTTCCTTCATAATAAACAATTTGATTTTTTCGATTTTTGATTGTGTATAGAATAGAATATCTGTTGTTCACTTTCATCATTTCGACATTTTCCAGATAATCTTCTAAATAGGAAATCGTATTTCTGAGCTCAACACCCATATGTTTCTTCAAAATTTGTAATAGAGCCTGAATTCTCTTTTGGATGTTCTTCTCTCTAAATACCTTATACCAGGAATCGGGTAAAGATTGGATATTATATAGTTCATCATTTGGAATTAAACGAACAGATCCATTTTTCTTCATCATATATTTTTTTAAGTAGTCAAGTTTCTGTTCCATTAGTTAAGCCTCCAAGGGAGTGTTTTAAAAACGTATGAAAGGAATCTACTTTGGCAGCTTAAAAATCTCTGATGAAAATATAAACGCGATACTTTGAACCACTCTTGATCGAAGAATCTATAAAAGCCGTTGTAACTGATTGTATTCTTTCACAGTAATTTTATTAAATCTTTTCTTCCTATTGTTTTTCCATAGTCTTCGGAATTGTTGATTTTAAAATGTTCGTGAAAATAGTCAAAAACTTCATCAATCCATTGGCGACTAATATTTTTACACTCATTCACATAGTCAAATAAATAAGTAACAGCTGTAATATCATCAACATTCTCAATAGACTCTGGTACATCTACAATATTTTCCTTCTTCAGTGCATGAAATAATGTATACATAAGTGCAATGACGAGTATTTTTAATATTGGTCCTTTAATATTATCATCTTTATATTTCCAAGAGATATCATTGATAGTCATATCCTCCTCGCTTTCTAACAGTTTCCATAAGTCATATGCAGAAATTGTTTTGCCTCCGCACCAATTCCAACATGTATTAATTGTTTGTTTAATGAGTTCTCTATCACGTTTTTCTTCAAATTCAACCATCCTCAAAGTTTCTTCGGAAACAATTAAAAAGAAAGCTACTCTTCCATAGACTGAAATATTAAGTATTTTTTTCACATTTCTTCTCCTATTCCATGTATTTTCCGGCTTTTAATATAAAATGTTGTCTTCCAAATGCTTTAACACCCTCTGAACCCTCAGACGTAACAACAACTTTTAAATTGGGGTACTTATCACTAAACTGTTTAAATATGCCTGGGGCTTTATTTAGGTTTTTTATGCCTTGTAGACAAGTAGGACAAACACCCGCTTTGTTTGACTGATGCAGATACAGTTCACCTTTTACTTTATTAGGAGAAATCCCCTCTAATTTAATTCGCTCGTCAAAATGATAGAATACCTCTTCCTCTGCATGATTTTTATTCATTGCAACAGTCGTAGGTGCTTTAATATCTCTATTTGGAGCTATTACATCTAAACTAGGCAGTTTAGCATCTTGTCGTACTCTAGGTGATGCTCCACTTAACTCAATAACTTCATCTATACCCTCAATTCTAGCCTTTCCAATAGCAACCGTGTTTCTTTCCGGCACCATTAATTTTTTTCTTAATCTCGCTAAATCGCCTTTTCCAATTTCAATCCCACTGCTCGTTCTGTTAAGCTTTTCTACGCCTCTCACTTTCTCTATATTATTACTTTCTTTTGATATAATCTGCTGAACCGTATCCTCAGCACGCGCACTTACTCTATCGGCACTGCTCCCATACCCGCCGGCCATTGCCGGCTGCATGCCGCCTAGTGACAGACGATCGGCAAAATCTTCAGCAGATTGCTTCACGTTCGCGACACGTTCACCTGCTGCAGTTCTCACTTTGTTTAGCGACGAACGCCCGGCTGTTCTCAAATCCGTGAAGCGCCTGCTTGATGATTGGCCGAGTGCTTTTGAAAGTTCGCCAATCTTTGTCATGCTTTTACTCCCTGCACTGCCAATCGCGCCAAACGCTCCGGCTGCTTTCAGGCCAGGCACCGCGTCCAGCATACCGAAGACGCCTTCGGTAACGCGTTCCTCGGTGCTGAGCTTGCGCCCGGAGATTAGGCTGGTGCCGGTTGTGGCTTCGGTGACCTGCATCGTTCCGTAAGCAACGCCTGCCGCGATGCCCGCTGGTGGGCAGACAATGCCGAGGATGATGATTCCGCCGGCTGCCGCTAG
>JARBTY010000248.1 GCA_029239935.1 Clostridia bacterium
TCCTCATCTTGGAATACAGGTTTCTTTTTCACATAGCGAAAAAAAACCTCTTGAAAAACATCATCAGCATCATGTTTTGTTCCTGTGCGAGCAAAGGCAAGGCGGTATACCATAGCTGAATAATATCGAATCACTTTTTCTGTGCAATCATTCATACACAATGGCTGTTGATTCATGTTTCTAATCCTCCTTTTACTCTTAACACCTGTATGAAGTGGAAAATGCTACACAAAAAACATAAAAATTTCATCTTAAATATATTCTGATTATACCATGTTATTCAAACGATTTTTTGCTAGATTTGTGACATATATCCTAGTCTATTAAATACTATTATAAGCTAAGCATTTTAACCCTTGACCTAATTCCCTTAATATAATATACTTTTAATAATTGAAAAAGACGCACAAAATGGGGTACACCACCGAAAGGGTGTAAATCTCATTTTGTGCGTCTTTTTTTAACAAATTTAGAAAGGAAGTGCAAAATTGAAAGTAAACGGGACTGTTATTTCTTTAGAAAAAAGCCAAACTTTATTTGATTTTTTAAATGCCCAAAATTATAATATTACCCTAATTGCAGTTGAGCGTAATGGTGATATTGTTCCTAAAGGAACCTATAAGGATGTTATACTTTGCGCTGAAGATACTTTGGAGATTGTTAATTTTGTAGGAGGCGGCTAATCAATGAAAATAACTTTGAATGGAAAAGAGATAGAAATCGCTTGTCAAACAGCATTTGAAGTAAGAGCGCAAATTGGAAATGAAACGGATATTGTTATTTTGAATGGTTTTCAGATAGAAAAAGACTTCAAAATATCAGAAGATGACGTATTAACTATAATATGTAAAGGTTCCATGCCTAAGGAAGAAGAGCTTGAAAGTATGATGATGGCAAGGCATACCCCAGATGTACATAGAAAGTTAAAAGAAGGCAAAGTAGCAATAGCCGGATTGGGAGGACTTGGATCTAATATTGCAGTTATGCTTGCAAGAGTAGGTGTGGGACAACTGCTTTTAATAGACTTTGATATTGTGGAACCGAGCAATTTAAACCGACAAAGCTATAATATAAGCCATTTAGGGTTACCCAAAACAACAGCTCTAAAAAAACAGCTAGCGGAAATCAACCCGTTTATTAAAGTAGAAACACAAGATACTAAAGTAACAGAGGGTAATGTCGCAGCACTTTTTAGTGGATATGATATTATCTGTGAGGCATTTGATAAGCCGGAAGCAAAATCTATGCTTGTAAATATAGCGCTTAATCAGCTCCCTCATATTAAAATAGTAGCTGCTTCTGGCATGGCCGGATATGATAGTTCCAATTTAATTAAAACAATAAAACCCATGCAACGTTTATATCTTTGTGGGGACCTCGAAAACGGATCAGAAATCGGAAGAGGGTTAATGGCGCCCCGAGTACAAATCTGTGCGGGTCATCAAGCAAATATGATCCTTAGATTATTACTTGGTATAGACACTATATAAGGAAGGAAGAGTAAAATGAGTGATAAACTAATCATTGGCGGACATAGGTTTCAGTCAAGATTTATATTAGGTTCAGGTAAATTCTCATTAGAACTAATTAAAGCCGCTATAGAAAATGGCAGCGTTGAAATGATAACTTTGGCTCTGCGTCGTGCAAATGTAGGCGGCATTGAAAACGTATTAGATTATGTACCTCAAGGTATTAAATTGTTACCAAACACTTCTGGTGCGAGAACCGCTGAAGAAGCTGTGAGAATTGCACGACTTGCTAGAGAAATAGGCTGTGGTGATTTTGTAAAAGTAGAAGTCATTCATGATTCTAAATATTTGATGCCAGATAACTATGAAACAATCAAAGCTACAGAAGTCCTTGCTAAGGAGGGCTTTATTGTTATGCCGTATATGTACCCGGATTTAAATGTCGCAAGAGCTCTCGTTAGTGTTGGTGCAGCAGCAGTCATGCCTTTAGGTGCACCTATTGGAAGCAATAAAGGTCTTTGTACAAAAGAGTTTATCAAAATCCTAGTGGATGAAATAGATCTCCCAATCATTGTAGATGCCGGCATTGGGCGTCCATCCCAAGCCTGCGAAGCTATGGAAATGGGTGTTGCCGCTGTTATGTGTAATACCGCAATTGCAACAGCAAATGACGTTGCAATGATGGCAAGAGCTTTTAAACAAGCTATTGAAGCCGGTCGCCTTGCGTATATTGCAGGCCTTGGGCGCGTGCTTGATTTTAAGGCTGAAGCATCCAGTCCTTTGACAGGATTTCTGGAGGAATGATCATGACACCTAATAAGGTCAATCACATGAACTATTTAGAGGGTATGGAGATCATTAAGTCTGATATCATGGACAAAGTATTAGAACGCGTAAAAGAATATGATTATAAACAATACACTGACAGCGATATAAAAAAAGCTCTCATCAAAGACCACCTCTCAATTGATGACTTTGCAGCCCTATTATCACCCGCTGCGTTGCCCTATTTAGAGGAGATGGCAAGAAAATCGTTGTCAGAGACAAAAAAACATTTTGGTAATTCTATTTCTATGTTTACGCCCTTATACATCTCAAACTATTGCGAAAATCATTGTGTATACTGCGGCTTTAACTGTGAGAATAAAATCCATCGAGGCATGCTTTCCTTGGATGAAGTTGAAGAAGAGCTTAAGGAAATTTCCCTCACTGGCTTAAAAGAGATTCTGCTTTTGACTGGCGAATCTCGGCATAAGTCTGGCGTAGTCTACATTGCAGAATCAATTAAATTAGCTGCAAAGTATTTTTCTACAGTCGGCATTGAGATCTACCCCTTAAATTCAGATGAATATGCTTATTTACATGAATGCGGGGCGGATTTTGTTTCCGTTTATCAAGAGACTTATAATACTGCTAAATACCAACAAGTTCATTTAAAGGGGCCAAAACGCATTTTCCCATACCGATTTGATGCACAGGAGCGTGCTTTATTAGGCGGTATGCGCGGTGTTTCTTTTGGTGCATTGCTTGGACTAGATGATTTTAGAAAGGACGTATTTGCCACAGGACTTCACGCCTTTTTTATACAACAAAAATATCCTCATGCAGAGATTTCTTTCTCAACGCCTCGTTTAAGACCTTATATCAATCATTCAAATAATAATCCAAATGATGTACATGAAAAACAACTTCTACAGGTTATCCTTGCATATCGTTTATTTATGCCATTCGCGGGCATTACAATTTCTACAAGAGAAAGGGCAGGTTTCCGTGATCACATTATCGGAATAGCCGCTACGAAAATATCAGCTGGCGTAAAGGTTGGCGTGGGAGGTCATAAAGAAAAAGAAAAAGGCGATGAGCAATTTGAAATCTCTGACCCACGCAGTGTCGGCGAAATACACCAAATGATTTTGGGGCGGGGGCTACAGCCTGTTTATAACGATTATATAAGAGTTTAGGAGACACATATGCTGCTTTGTATAACCAATAGAAAGCTTTGTAAGGATGATTTTTTAGATCGTATAAATCAAATAGCAAAAGGAAAGCCCCATGGGATTATCTTAAGGGAAAAGGATTTAAGTCTCGCAGAATATGAAGAGTTGGCTATAAAAATAAAAGAAATCTGTGATTTAAATAAAGTAACACTTATTATTAATCAAAATATAGAGGTAGCATTAAAGCTTAAAATTCCTAATATCCAGTTATCACTGTCTTGTTTAAGAACATACAAAAATGAACTGCATCAATTTGACCATATAGGCGCCTCTATTCATTCTGTTAGTGAAGCAAAAGAGGCACAGGCATTAGGTGCTTCCTACTTAATAGCGGGACATATATTTCCCACTGATTGTAAAAAGGGAGTTCTACCAAGAGGCCTGTTATTTTTAGAGGAAGTGTGCGATGCCGTTACGATTCCTGTATTTGCCATTGGTGGTATAACAAAGGATAAAATAAAGCAGGTTGCAAGTGTAGGAGCAAAGGGTGCATGTGTTATGAGTGCGTGCATGACCTGCTTAAATCCAGTCGAATTTATTAGTAACTTTTGAAAGCAGCAAAATAGAGTAGAGCGAAAGAGCTTCATCTGCCCTTAACTCCACTTGTCTGCAAGAGTTTGGAGCGTTAGATGAAGCTCTCGCGCTTAGAGTTTTCTAAAATACGAGGACTAAAGGAAAGTTTAGTTATTCTTAGTCACAACACCATTATTCTCTAAGTGATGTTTATTATTTTTAGTTTTATCATGGGTGTTGGATGGATAAATACTGGATTCAGGATTTGCATCTTTAGAACCTTCTTGAAGCATTTCTTTAGTATAAGTGGACATACCATTGCCTTTTTTAGACATAAAAGTCACCTCCTTGCATGTTAGAATGCGCAGGAGGTGACTTTTCTATACT
>JARBTY010000249.1 GCA_029239935.1 Clostridia bacterium
TGCAACGTACAACTTATCATTTTCAACCTTAGTTTTGAATGAATCTAATTGTACTGTGCCCTCCCATGTTTGTACGTTAATTTCTTCTTCACACATTAAGCATTTAATTACTTTTCTATAAGAAATGTAATTTACGATACTATTACAATTTTTACAGATCTTCTTATAGCAAACAATTTGATCATTTTGATCAGCTAATAAAATCTGTTGTCTAAGTAAGATTAGTTCAACAACTTTATTATCTTTAATTGTTTCAACAGAAAGTCCAGTTGGAGCCCAATGGATACCTGAAATTTCATCTGTTAACTTATTTACTTTTTCAGCTTCCTCTTCCAAAAATGGCTTACTGACTTCTTTAATGGTATTCAAAATACCTTTTTTCATTTCTGCTAGAAATTCAAGACGATCCACTACTTATCACTCCATAAATTAATCTGATTGATAATATCATCAACCATTTTTGGAATGTTATTCTCCATTTCTTTTGAAAGACCAATATTTAATTCAAGTGAATACGGTTGTGCACCTATCATTACCATTTCTTTAGGTAATTGTTCCCTTATTCTTGAAGCAAACAATACTTCTTGGAACCCAACCTGATGAACTGACATTTTTATTCCAAAAAACTTAGGAATTTCATCATCTTCAAGTCGTATTATTGTTCCAGGTTCTTTCCCAGCATTAATAGCGTCAATAATAAGTAAATATTCGCAGTCCTCAATATCAGCTAATAATCTCATTCCATCAGTTGAACCTTCAACTATTTCAACAGAATCGATGTTTCTATTAGACAATTCTTTCTCAAGATATGGAAGTATATGAACCCCAACACCCTCATCAGTATAAAGGGTGTTGCCGATTCCTATAACAGTAATTTTATTTTTCTTCATCATGTTGGTCCTCAATTACGTGTTTAGATTCTGTCTTAAAACCTGTAACAATTGAAGACATAGTTCCATTCTTTTCAAGCCAATCTTCACGGAATGATAAATAGACGTGAATAACAATGAAAACCATAATTCCCCAAGCTACAAGATGGTGTAATGATCGTACTGTAAAGCTATCTCCGCCAAATAATAACGAAGTCCATATAAACGCTGAACCGAATAAAGATTCTGGTTGTGGTTCAACATATAAGAATAAACCAGTTATTATTAGTACTATTGAACCTAAACCAATAAAGATCCAATATGCTAATTGTGCGAGTGGATTGTGCCCAACATAATGTGGCTTCTTATTTTTCATTAGTGCATAAAATTTAACAGTTTCAAAAGTTTCAGACCAGAAACCTCTTTTTAATGGATTTGAAGTTGCATACTTATTTCCTTTAAATACCCAATACCAACGAAATATTAGATTAGCAATAAATACGAATGCTGAGAAGAAGTGAATATATCTTACCCAACCCATTAGCATAGAGTAATACGCATCTTCTTGTACTGACGCTGAAACAAATGGATTACCAATATATATGCCAGTAATCATTAAAAGTAGTATTGCTAGTGCATTTACCCAATGAAATATTCTGACAGGTAATTCCCATACATAAATTTTTATCATTGAGTCACTAACAGTTTCGTAAGACGCTTCAGGTCTGTGACTTAAATCAATCTTCGAATGAATATGTTCATGATGAACATTAGGTTTATTTGAATTAGGAATTGTAGGGATAGACATAACCTGACCCCCTAAAGTATCTTTATTTCAGTTTGACTATTGCTTTCGAGATCTGTTAAATGAACAGCGCAAGCAAGACAAGGGTCAAACGAATGAATTATACGCATAATTTCAATAGGCTGTTCTTTATCAATGATAGGTGTACCCTTAAGAGCAGCTTCATAAGCTCCTGCAAGTCCCTTTCCATCTTTAGGTGAAGCGTTCCAAGTTGAAGGAACAATTGCTTGATAGTTTTCAACTTTACCATCATTAATAACTATCCAATGTCCAAGTGCTCCACGAGGTGCTTCCATCCAACCCACACCTTTAGAAGTTTTAGGCCATGAACTAGGCTCCCACATAGTTCTGTCAAAAGTCGTCTGATTTCCTGCTTTAATATTTGCTAATAATGAATCCATATCATCACGTAACCATTGAGCAATTAAAACAGTTTCAAGACCTCTAGCAACTGTACGACCTAAAGCTGAATGAAGCGCACTAATTGGTAATTGAAGCTTCTTAAGTGTGTCATCAACGATATTAACGATATCTTCTCTACCAGCAGCATATCCAATCATGATACGAGCTAATGGTCCAACTTCCATAGAATTTTCTTTAAATCTAGGAGTTTTTAACCATGTGTACTTTTTATCTGTATCTAGGTGGTCGTATGCTTCCTTAGGACCAGTATAGTTGAAAGTAGTCTCACCTTCCCAAGGATGTTTTCCACCTGTTTCATTGCCATCATATGTGTACCAAGAGTGATCAATAAATTCCTTAATTTGTTCTCCATCTTTTGGATCAACATCAAGAACTTCATTAATATTACCATTCAAGATTACACCACGAGGCATTCTATAATTCTTAATATCATAAATACTAGTTGTTGAGAAGTCCCCAAATGACATGTAGTTATTTAATCCACCGCCATGAGTCCAATCCTTATAGAACGAACCTATAGCTAAAAGGTCTGGAATATATACCTTATTAACGAACTCTATTGCTTCATCAATTAATCTAGAAATATGCATTAATCTCTCAGCGTGAATACCATTATCGCTATTAATATCTAATGGAGTTGCCATTCCACCTACTAAATAATGTGGATGTGGATTTTTTCCACCTAAGATAGTATGAATCTTAACAATTTCTTTTTGCCAGTCTAACGCTTCTAAATAGTGAGCTACCGCTAGTAAGTTTACTTCAGGTGGAAGCTTATATGCTTTATGTCCCCAGTAACCGTTAGCGAATATACCTAATTGCCCTGAATCAACAACTTTTTTAATCTTATTTTGTACTTCAGCGAAGTATCCAGGAGAAGATTTTGACCAATCAGAAATTGATTGAGCTATTTTTGAAGTTTCTGCTGGATTTGCTTTTAAAGCACTTACAACATCTACCCAATCAAGTGCATGTAAATGATAGAAATGTACTACATGGTCGTGTACATATTGAGCACCATTCATGATTTCACGAATTAAGTGAGCATTTTTAGGAATTTTAATATTTAATGCGTCCTCTACTGAACGGATTGCAGCAAGTGCATGTACTGTTGTACAAACTCCACAAATACGTTGTACAAAAGCCCAAACATCCCTTGGATCACGGTCCTTTACTATTAACTCAAGTCCTCTTATCATTGTCCCTGAACTGTATGCTTCTACAATTTTACCATCCTGAATCTCTGCTTCAATACGTAAATGGCCTTCTATACGTGTTACTGGATCGACTACTATACGTTCTGCCAATGTATTTCACCTCATTTTATTAACTACTATTCTTTTTATATTTCAATTTAATTATTAAACTATTTATCTTTTGATTCTTTCTTCTTCTTATCTAATGCTGTTAGAGCACCGTGTGCTGCAACACCTGCGATTGTTGCTCCAACTACAGCTGCACCAACAACATCTGGATTTATTGTTGTCTGAGTTCCAGGTATTTTTGCAACTCTAGTAAAGAATGGGCCATTATCCCAGAAATCTTTCTCAGAACATCCGATACAAGGATTACCCGATTGGATTGGGTAACTTACTCCACCATTCCAACGCATCTCTGCACATGAGTTATATGTAGTTGGTCCTTTACATCCAACTTTATATAAGCAATAACCTTGCTTAGAACCTTCATCATCAAAATTCTCTACAAATAACCCTGCATCAAAATAAGCACGTCGATTACATTTGTCATGAATACGATGTCTATAGAATGCTTTTGGTCTACCTAAATGGTCCAATTCTGGAAGAACACCGAAAGTTACGTAATGTGCGATAACTCCCGTCATTACTTCTGCGATTGGAGGACATCCCGGTACAACAATTACTGGCTTATCTTTAATAATATCAGTAACTGGTACTGCACCTGTAGGGTTTGGTTTAGCAGCAGCAACACCACCCCATGAAGAACAACTTCCGTATGCAAGTACAGCTGCAGCGTTTTCACAAACATGCTCAAGTTCTTTACGAGCAGATTTGCCTGCAATCATTAAGTATATATCGTTTGAAGGAATACTACCCTCAACTACAACGATATACTCACCCTTGTACTTTTCCATTACATCTTTAATAGACTTTTCAGCGTAGTGGCCTGAAGGAGCAGATAATACTTCAGAATACTCTAAAGAAATCATCTCTAGTAAAACGCTTTCAGTTTTTGGTTGCGATGATCTTATAAAAGATTCAGAA
>JARBTY010000040.1 GCA_029239935.1 Clostridia bacterium
AGATAGGACGGGCCGGACATATTTCATTAGGCGAACTTGCAAAGCTGCTGAGTTTAGAAACCAGTACAATGAGCCGAACCGTTAATAATCTTGTCTCAAATAGCTTAGTCCAAAGGGATATTGATGCTCAGGACAGACGTTATATCACCATCTCATTAACAGAAAGCGGCAATAAAATCTATGAGACTATTGAAAAAGATATGACGTTTTATTTCCAAGACGTGTTTGATAATATTCCTAAAGACAAACAAGTACAGGTATTAGAAAGTATGGATATACTACTTGAAGCCCTTTGCCGCAAATAATATACCTTCAACGCCATAAAGAAAGGATGTGTTATAGATGCTGATTTTACTATTGATTTTTATAGTTAATATACTCCTTCTCACTTTTTTATCAGATGATGAGGGTGAAAGAACTTATAATACCTACTGCAATGCCGAATGCAGATCAAGACAAAATAAAAAGCATAAATTCTGCTGTTAAAGCAGTCCTTTATGCCTCATCATAGAGTGTTATGTTCAAAAAGACTTATCCAAATCTGCCAGTGATATAATCTTCTGTTTTTTTATGGGTAGACTGACTAAATATTTTTTTGGTATCATCAAATTCAATGAGATCCCCCATTAGAAAAAATGCTGTTTTATCAGATATTCTGGCCGCTTGCTGCATATTGTGGGTGACTATAATAATGGTGTAGTCTTTCTTGAGATCCGTCACCAAATCCTCTATTTTTGATGTTGAAATAGGGTCTAAGGCTGATGTGGGCTCATCCATCAAAACAACCTCTGGTTCTATTGAAAGTGTTCTGGCAATACAAATTCTTTGTTGTTGCCCTCCGGAAAAGCTCAGGGCATTTTTTTTGAGACGATGACTTACCTCATCCCAAATCGAAGCTTGCCTTAGGCTTTTTTCTACGATTTCATCCAAGATAGATTTTTTTGTTATCCCATGTATTCTTGGTCCATAGGCAATATTATCATAAACACTCATAGAAAAGGGATTGGGTTTTTGGAAAACCATCCCAATCCTCGAGCGGAGTTTGATGATATCCAGTTCTTTATAAACATCTTGATTATCTAACAAGATTGTCCCTTCCACTCTGGCTTCTTCAATCAAATCATTCATACGATTTAGGGTTCTCAAAAAAGTAGATTTACCACATCCAGACGGACCTATAAAAGCTGTAATTTCATTTTGATGTATCGTCATATTAATTTTATTAAGTGCTTGCATATTGCCATAAAAGAAATCTAAGTCTTGAACCATAAATTTTGCAGTATTATTCATTATTTTCACCTTATATCCTATAGTTTATCTGTCTACTCCTCGGATCTTACCTGGTATTTGTTCCTTAGAAAAATAGCTATACCATTACTCGTCAAAAGCAGGACTAACAAAACAATGATTCCCGCAGCTGCAATACCTCTAAAATCTTCCTGCGGCCTTCCAGCCCACATATAAATCTGTATAGGTAAAACGACAAATGAATCCATTGGCCCTTTAGGCAATGTCGATATATAGCTAAAAGCCCCTACCATTAAAAGTGGTGCTGTTTCTCCCAGTGCTCTTGAAATAGCGAAGATAATACCTGTCAGCATCCCCGGAAGAGCTGAGGGGATAATAATTTTTGTAATCGTCTGCCACTTAGTTGCTCCTAGGGCATAAGAGCCTGCCTTAATCGCATCTGATACACTTCTTATAGCTTCCTGAGATGCAACTATAATAATTGGCAAAATAAGGAGTGACATCGTTAGGGCCCCTGACAAGATGCTTCTTCCAAAACCCAAAGCCCTTACAAAGATAGTAAGTCCCAACATGCCATAAACGATTGACGGTACGCCTGCCAGATTGGCTATGTTAATAACAATAAATTTTTTAAACCAGTTATTTTTTGCGTATTCTTCCAAATAAATAGCCGCTCCAATCCCCACTGGAATAGAAAATAAAGCCGTAAGCCCTATGATCCATACACTTCCAATAAGTGCAGGTTTTATACCTGACTTCGCTGCAAATCTAGAAGGAAAGTTTTGAAAAAATGCTTTGCTAAGCCATCCAAAGCCATCGCTTGAAATATCATATATTAAGATAAACAAAACCACAATACTTGCAATTGTACTTAAAAAGAAAAGACTATGGGCAAAAAGATCAACTCTTTTTCTCTTTTTCATGATTTTATTATTATTTCTAGTGATCATTTTAGCGCCGCCTCTCTTCTTCTTACAATATACCTTGAAAAAATATTCATCATAAATGTAATTAAAAACAGTAGCATTCCCACTGCATACAGCGCATGATAACTTGTGGTTCCATGAGGAAGATCCCCTTGACTTGCCTGCACAATAAAGGCGGTTAAAGTCTGAACACTTTCAAGTGGGTTCAGTGTCAAATTAGGTCTGGCTCCTGCTGCCAGAACAACAATCATAGTTTCTCCAATTGCTCTTGATATGGCTAATACAAAAGATGAAACGATTCCTGACAGTGCGCTGGGTATAACAATTCCTTTTACTACCTCAAATCTCGTAGCTCCTAGTGCATATCCTCCATGTCTTAAAGAATTAGGAACAGCCATCATAGCATCTTCACTCAGTGAAGCAACTACCGGCATAATCATAATACCTATAGCTATGCTCGCACTGGCCGCATTATAAATCTCAGTCTGAGGAATAAATTTTTGGAGAATCGGCGTGATATAAGTGAGTGCAAAAAAGCCATACACAATAGAAGGAATACCTGCTAATATTTCTAAAAAAGGTTTCAAAATTTTTCTTACTCTTCTGTCTGCATATTCACTTAAATAGATGGCACTAAATAAGCCAACAGGTAAGGCAACTATTGACGCACCTACTGTTACAATAAATGTCCCTGCAATAAGCGGCAGCACCCCGTATCTGGGATTTTGAAATAATGGTGTCCACTCACTTCCAAATAAAAACTCTACAATAGATACTTCTTTAAAAAACGCTACTGTATTGGAAGAAAGCGACACAACGATGGCAATAGTCGTAAAAACAGAAATAATAGCACAAAAAAGCAATATATTTTTGATAACTAATTCCGTATATTTTAATCTTCGATCTCTATCAAATACTTTCATTCATTACCCTCCCTTACCTTATGTCATGACGTAGTGCAATATATGTTTGAAATATTTGATTCCCAACATATATTGATATCACAATTCAATGATATGTTATCATATACTTATCTATTTTTCAATACTTAATTTTCTATTGATTTTGATAATCTATAGAGCATGCCATCTCTTTGGTATTCCTTTTACAGCTTTCAGTATAAATGCCGCCGTTCCTCAAAAATTCCCCAAAATAATTATTTAATCCACTGGCTTCTATTTCTTTAATGACTTTTTCAACATCGTAAGGTACCTTGTGAATCACAGTCTCAACACGGGAGTCTTCTATTGCAAGGATTACATAGGTCGCCCTGTTGTCACCATTTTTAGGCCTTCCCACACTTCCTGCATTAATAATGATTTTATTCTTTTCTTTAAACGTATGCATATAAGGCAGGTGTGTATGTCCATACACATAAATATCCTGCCTCACAAAGTCTAATAGTTCACTGAAACGTTCCGTATCTTCCTCATAAATATATTCACTTATAGAATCTGAAGTCGCATGCATCAATAGAACTTTTTTATCTCCCAGTTCAATTTCTAATTCCTCCGGTAGATTTCTAAGAAACTCTCTATTGATAGGTGTTGTTTGTGTAATAGTCCATTTTAAAGAGTTCGTAGAATGCATCTTTGCTCTTACATCACTATTGTAACAGCCACAAGCAGGCAGCAAAAACCCTACTGCTTCATCATAATTTCCCATAATAGTGGGAATATGTCCCTTTCTTATCTTGTCGATAACCTCATTAGGCCTTGGTCCATAGCCCACCAAATCCCCTGTACAAAATATCGCTTCGCATTTCTGACCTTTAATATGTTCAAGAACTGCATCCAAAGCCTCAATATTTGCATGAATATCTGAAATAATTGCAATCCTTTTCATGTCATCACCTCTTAGTTGTTTATATCAAATTTTTGTCACCTTCTATCGGTGCTTTTTCAATGATATCATACTCAAACTGCAAAATGCAGGTTTGCAGTGTATCTGCAAGATGATTGAGTTCCTCTGCATAATGAGCCACATGTTCATTGATTTCTACTTGCTGTACTGCCATATCCTTTATTCTTACGGAAGCTGCCGCGGAGGTTTCGGAAATCGTATAAATATCATGGATGGCCTCAACAATATCTTCTTTTTCGCTGTCCATATCTTGCAACGCACCTGTAATCAAATTCACTTTTTCTGTAATTTCTTTTATAGCCCCATCTATACTTATAAATGCCTGTTCTGTTTCTAGAACTGCCGTATTTTGCGCTTCAACGGTATAATGTGCTTCCTTAATCCTTTTAATAGACTCTTCTGATTTTCTTTGAACTTTAGCTATAATGGCATGAATCTCCGTGGCCTCAACAGACGCCTGATCAGATAAACCTTTGATTTCGCCGGCAACTACTGAAAAACCTTTGCCCGACTCCCCTGCTCTGGCAGCTTCTATGGCTGCGTTCAGTGCAAGTAAATTGGTATGTTTAGCTATATTAGAAATCGTATGAGCAATATGATTGATTTCCATGATCTCATCACCTAAAACACCTATAACGTTTTCTATTAGTTTTGTCATCTCATAATTATCCTGAGACTTTTCTTTTAAAATACCAATACGGGTTCTTCCCTCATCAATTCTTTTGTTCATCCCTAAGCTGGTGTCTTTTATTTCTTCTGAAAAGTCTTTGACATGTTCTATTCTGAGCGCCATCTGCTGCGTATTATTTCTTGCTTTCTTAGTCTCTATGGCCTGACTCTTCATGCCTTCTGTAATACCAGTCATTGCCTCATAAGATTCATTACCGATGGCAAGTGCATTTTGTGAGGTTGCAAAAAGACTCTTTGAAGCACCTCCTACTTCTTCAGAAGCTTCTGTAATTTGATGAATAAGTTTTTTCAAATCTGTCACCATCTCATCAAAACCATTTTTAAGTTCTATAATCTCTGTGGCTGCCTTGAATTTAGCAGTCTTATAAAGCTTGCCTTGTTGAATCAGTGTAATGCCTGTAATTAACTTTTGAATAGGTCCTATAATGGTATTTGAAAATAAAATAGAAAGGATAACCGCTATAAGTGATATAATCAGCATAACCATCATGATAAGCTGCCTAAATGCTCGGCTGCCTTCTGTGAATTCATCATAGCTCATATCTATTCCAATGACCCAAGAGGTCAGTTTGGAAGGTGTGTATGCTACTGCTTTCTCTAACTCCCCTTCTTTGAGCACCCCAAACTCAGTTTTTTGCTCTTTATTAGCTGGCTCCTCATTATACAACTCTTTAATAAGGGTATCTTGATAAATGCGTTCTGCGTTATTATGGTATAAATATTTGCCACTCTGTTCAATTATATATGCTGTACCTGACTCTCCAAGCTTTGTAAAAGGAATACCTTCATTAAATTTACTGAGGTCAAATAAAATTGTTACAGTTCCCACGAAGCCTGACAGATCTCTGATGGGCCTTGATATAGGTAACAAAAGCCTTTCAGTGGCTTTAGATTCAAAAACGCTTCCCACTAACAGCGTTTCTGTCTCTTTAAGCACTGCAAAATCCTCCATATTATGATAAGCACTATTCCTATAGATATTGCGGTATTCAGATCCATCTACAAAAATCTGCCCTTCATTATCTGTTATAAAAATAGTCTCATAGACTTCCTCTGACTGCTTTACCACATTTTTTAATGTCATTAAAATACTATTATATCTTACAATGTCATTCATCTTCTTATCTTGATTATAATCTGTTAATGCCACCATAATATCTGATTGTGCCTGCAGTACTTTAAGTAGGTTGTCTGCACTTAGAATCTGCAAATCCACATTCGTACTAATCCCCTCCGCATAGACAATCATAGTGTTTTTTTTCTCTTCTTCTATGTTTTCAATCGTTTCATTATAGGTG
This sequence comes from Clostridia bacterium, assembly GCA_029239935.1. The sequence goes on from JARBTY010000040.1 coordinate 6,026, forward strand.
ATAAAACTTATAATCCCCAGTGGCATCAGCGTCACCACCAGAAAAATAGCGATCAGCTGAAATCTCAAGGATTTAATGACCCTACTATTCAATAAAAAATGTGTGAGTTTTATTTGTTTTAATTGATGCGAAAGATGTAGTTTCATGGAACACCCCTTAATTTTAGAAAGGATGCCTTATATAAGACATCCTTTGATGTGTTCAAATATTATTTTAGTAACTCTAACTGTTTTGTATAGTCTGCTGCTTCCAGCTCTACATAACCAACATCTTTAATAACTACATTGCCTTCTCCTAGGTAAAATCTTAAGAATTCTTTAACATGTTCTTCTTCTAAGGCTTTTTTATTAACATATAGGAAAAGTGGTCTTGAAAGTGGTGCATACGAACCGTCTTTAATGGTATCAAAGGTAGGTTCTATTGGGCCGCTTCCGCCATCTACTTTTAAAGCTTTAAGTATATCTTGATTCTCTATATAATAGGCATATCCAAAAAATCCTAGTGCGTACTTATCTCCTGCTATCCCTTGTACTAATACATTGTCATCTTCACTTGGTGTGAAATCCGTTCTAATAGCCCCTGACTCTCCATTAATAGCTTCTGTAAAATAATCAAATGTACCTGAGTCTGTTCCCGGCGCATAAAGTTTAATTTCTTCAGCTGGCCACTCTGGTCTTACTTCATTCCAGTTTTTAACCGTACTTTCTGGTCCCCATATAAGCTTTAATTCTTCTACTGTAATGTCATCCGCCCAGTCATTAGCTGAATTCACAACAACTGATAAGCCGTCATACGCTACTTGAATCTCAACATATTCTACACCATTGGCTGCTGCATCTTCTTTTTCACTGTCTTTAATAGGTCTTGATGCATCATTAATAGCTGTTTCACCTAAAGCAAATTTCTTAAAGCCTCCGCCTGTTCCTGATACACCAATCGGTACATTGACTTCTGGATAGAGGGCTCTGAACTCTTCTGCTACTGCTTCTGTAATTGGGAAAACTGTACTAGAACCATCTACAATAATATCTCCTGATAATTTTGATGCTTCCTCAGCTACGGGTGCAGCTGTTTGTTCTTGTACAACTGGTTCATTGGCCGCTCCGTTATTTGCTGAATCTGTTGGAGTTTTACTGCCGCATCCTGCTAACATGGTTAAAAGTATTGAGCCTACTAACACTAATCTCATTATTTTATTCATATACTTATCTTCCTCTCAATTCAGTAGTACTTACATGCATCATTATATCATTATGTGATGATTTGTAAATACGTTAATTGTAAAGGTTATGTTAAATCCATGTTAAATCACCCGAGGTCCCAGATAGACTATTATTTTATATTAATACTTCATGCACTGATATTTCTCTTCTGATATATCGGTCATCATCTGTTCTGCAAGTATGATAATCTCCTTGGCCCGGTCATCTTTAATACTATAATAAACATATTTCCCCTCTTGTCTGTCCACTAAAAGATCACATTCTCTTAAGCATTTGAGGTGGTTCGATATGCCAGATTGACTAATACCGCTCATTTCTACTAATTCACTGACTGTTTTCTCGCCATCTAACAAACTATAAAAAATCATAAGCCTCGAATAATCTGCAAAACCTTTAAATAATTTACTGAGCAATCTAATTTTAGAGAGCTTTGCCTCTGTATGTTCCATATTTTACACTCCTTACAATATATTCTACTTCTCTAAAATTCATTATGCTCAACTCGTTCGATGAGCTCTTTTACTTTTTGTTTAATAAGGTCTCTGGTTTCTTTGTAGCCTTCTAATGGTCCGCCGGATGGATCTGTAAGTCCCCAGTCTTCCCTATGTTTACAGGGTACAGACGGGCACGCTACATTACATCCCATTGTAATAAGAATATCCAATGTTTCTGGAATATCACTTAATAATTTGGGCTTATGGCTGCTCATATTAACCCCAGCTTCTTCCATAACCTGAACCGCCAACGGTTTAACTTCTGGATAGTTTTCTGTACCTGCAGAATAAGCCTCTAACACATCACTTCCTAGTTTTTTAGCCCATGCTTCTGCCATTTGTGAACGGCAGGAATTGTGCACACATATAAATCCAACTGTTTTTTTCATATACCCTCGTAACTCCTTCAAATGTTGAGATAAAATACTCACTCATTTCACTCTATAATCATATTTAATTTCAATGATATAATAAACTCATTCATTTTACAAGTCCCCAAACACTGTCAATATGTTTTTATACTTGTTCTGTGAAGCCATTTCTTATAGGACACATCCACACCAATGGCTCCTAAAGGCGCTGTAATCATAATCGCCAGTACTGCAACTGCCAAAATTGTATCTCCGGCTTTAACGCCGCTTGCAAGCGGTATTGCTCCAATAGCTGCCTGCACAGTGGCTTTAGGCAGATACGCTATAGCACAAAAAAGTCTTTCTTTTACAGATAACTTTGTTTTTAAAAGACATAAAAATACCCCCGCTATTCTGAAAATCAATGCGCATACTATCAACAGCACTGCCGCTAGGCCCACACTTCCAACATAGCTGATATCAACAGCTGCTCCTACCAGTACAAAAAGCAGCATTTCAGCGCCTACCCATATTTTAGAAAATTTACCCGACAGTCTCTTGGCTAATACTTCGTAACCTTTCAGCAGTGTACCTCCTAGTGCCATAACAGCCAATAGTCCTGACATAGGAAAATAAGCTTGTATAAAAGTTTCAGCTGATACAAATAAGAAAGCCATACTTAAAATCATAAGTATTTTTACCGTGTCACGCATATGAATTTTCTTAAAAAGTTTTAACAGAATGATGCCGCCTATTATGCCAACTACGAGTCCGCTTACTATAGCTATAGGCACATGAATAAGGCTTTTGGCATCAAAACCTTCTCCCTGATACATACTTAGGAAGGAGGTAAACAAGATAATGACGTAGATATCGTCCACTGACGCGCCCGCCATAATCAGCTGGGGAATACTTTTTTCTTTGCCGTATCCCCCCTCCATCAATCGTAACATCCTTGGAACGATAACAGCGGGTGATACCGCTGCTAGAACCGCTCCCATAATAGCTGCTTCAATATAGGACATGCCAAAAAAAAGTGGTGCAAGTACCATGATTGCTAAGATTTCACAGGTAGCAGGTACGAAACACATTAAGATTGCGGGTCGTCCAACTTTTTTCAAATCCTTAATATCCAGTGCGAGACCCGCCCTTGTAAGTATGACGATAAGCGCCATTTGTCTAAGCTCTGATGAAATATTAAGTATTTCTCCATCAATTAAACCCAAAACATAGGGACCTAGGAAAATCCCTGTCATAAGCATTCCCAGAAGCCCTGGTAACTTTAATTTCTGAAAGACTCCGCTTAGGACAAACCCAATGATTAAAATAAGTGCCAAACTTAATAACATACAATCTCCTCCTTTTAGATAACATAAAAAGCTGATGTTCCCGTGACAAAGTCGTCACAGAAGTCATCAGCTTAAATAAGCGGTTTTGGTATTTACCATGGGAGAACCTCATTCCCATCCTGATTATAGCACTGCCTTCCTCATATTTCAAGTCCTATAACTTACTTTCACACTTTTAACTCAAAGACAACTTGTATTTAACACACTTATGATAAACTATGCTGGTCGGCGATTAAAACCCATCACTTTAGGAGGTTATCATATGAAAAAGAAAGTTTTATTTATTTGTATTCATAATTCTGCAAGGAGCCAAATGGCCGAAGAGTATCTCAGGCACATGGCTGGAGACGTATTTGAAGTCGAAAGTGCAGGACTTGAGCCTTCGTCTATTAATCCTTTTGTCATTCAAGTGATGCAGGAGGAAGGTATTGATTTGTCTCATAAAAAAAGTCAAAGTGTTTTTGAATTATATAAAGAACAAAAATTTTACGGTTATGTTATTACTGTCTGTGACAGAGCCCGAGAAGCAGACTGCCCAATATTCCCTGGTTTAGTTAAACGCCTTAGCTGGGATCTGGAAAACCCTGCTGATTTTACTGGTACCGATGATGAAATACTTGTACGTGTGAGAGCAGTCCGTGATGCAATCAAAAACTTGGTTTTGGATTTTATCAATGAATATGGCTCTATGTGATACACCTCCCCATTGACTAAGCGGGACAGTTATTGTCCCCTCTTTCCTCTGGGCTGCACAACTCGTAAATACTAAAAATTCAGATTCAAATTCAAAATTAAAATGATACTATAAAACATGCCCTATCTGATTCTGCATCCTCTTAATTTGTGAAATTTTCTATAATTTTTATAATATCTTTTGGTTTAAGTACTTTACCAAAAGATACTACCTTTTCATCAATCACAAGTCCTGGAGTTGACATAATCCCATATTTTGCAATGTCCGCGAAATCTGTTACTTTTTCAACTTCTGCCTCAATGTTAAGTGTTTTTAGCGCCTCTTTTGTGTTTTCTGTGAGTGTCATACAGCTTTTACATCCAGAACCTAATATTTTTATTTTCATCTTCTATCTCTCCTTTAAATTAATTTAGTAAACACCTATTTTTTATACAAACAAATACCCCAGGAAATTAAAAACATAGCCTATCAAAACAATACCAACTGATATAATTCCAACAAATACGCCTAACAGTTTGGGCTGAACTGCTTTTCTAAGCATAATAATTGAAGGTAATGACAGTGCTGTAACACTCATCATAAAAGCAAGTACAGTGCCTACTCCTATACCTTTTAAAAATAAAGCCTCAGCTACTGGAATAGTCCCAAATATATCTGCATACATCGGAATGCCAACAACTGTTGCAAGCAGCACCGAAAATGGATTGTTTTCTCCTAAAATCATTTGTATCACATCCGTTGGTATCCAGTTATGAATGATTGCTCCAATGCCGACCCCTATCAGAACATATACCCATACCTTCTTTACAGTAAAAATCATCTGGTCTTTTGCAAATATCAATCTCTCTTTTTTTGTGAGCTTCTCTGCTTCTATATCTACTTGACTGCCAGTCTTGATATAGTTTTCTATATATTTCTCCATGCCTAACTTATCAATAAGCGTACCGCCTATAACAGCAAGAACAATGCCAACTACCACATAGGCTATGGCTATTTTTAATCCAAATATACTGATTAATAAAAGAAAAGCTGCAAGGTCAACCAGCGGTGAAGATATAAGAAATGAGAATGTGACACCTATTGGAAGCCCTGCATTTGTAAAACCAATGAATAGAGGAATGGATGAACAAGAACAAAAAGGCGTTAAAGTTCCTAAAACAGCCCCTACTATATTGGCTCTTATCCCTTTAAATCTTCCTATAATTTTTTTAGTTTTCTCTGATGGAAAATAACTTTGTATATAGGAGACAAGAAAAATCAGAGTAGTTAATAAAATAAGGATCTTGATGGTATCATAAATGAAAAACTGCAGACTTCCCCCAATTCTTGTACTCACATCTATTCCAGCTGCTGCTAATAGTACACCAATGCCTTCATTAAGCCATTTCATTCCAAGGATTTGATTTTGAAAAAAATTCCAGATTATTACTATGATGGCCACGCCTATTACCCCCTTTTTTCTAGGTTTAAAACATCTCTTAATTCATTTATTCTGTCATAATCTAAGTTATATTTCATCCACGCCCCTTCTCTCTTCCCATGCACAAGGCCACTTTCTGTAAGCATCTTCATATGATAGGAAAGGGTTGGCTGAGTGATGTTGAAATTCTCTAGAATCTTGCACGCACACAATTCTCCTTCATATAACATGTGAATAATCTTCAGCCGCGTTTCATCCGCCAGTGCTTTAAACATTGGTACATATTCTGTATAACTGTATTTCATAAATTAGCCTCCTTATATTTTTTCAAAAATCTTTTATCTATTCATATATATGTTTATCTATGACATTTATAACTATCTATCATATAGGCAAATATCTATATCCATTATATTCCTTCATATAGATGCTAGTCTATATGTTTTTTTACAATACAAAAAAGCTATCCCAAATAGGATAGCTTATAGTATACTTATATTTTGTTAAAGTTAAATCCGTGCACTTTGCTTCGACAATAACCTATACGCGTTACCTTAGTAGTTAACTCAAGCCAGGCACCCTCGCGGCACATAAACGGTCTTACTTAGTGCTGCTTCCTTCCGGATCTGACACGGTTCATAAGTGTCTATTGCGCAAGACCCAATTATCATCGCCACTTGCTAAGGGCAGGCCATACAAGTTATTGCCTCAGACAAAGCATCACCCCTGCTACAGCGGGTTGCAGGTACAGGGCACCGCTACCTCCCCGGCTAGCACGGAAATTATTTGATATCTGTACATCACATAAAGATATCGCATTTATTAGTATACAGTCTTTCATGCTCTATGTCAATGGTGCTTATTTCTATTTGCCAACCAACTCTTTGAGTTGCCCATAATGTTTTTCTGTAATGTTTTTCATCATCTGAATCGTTGTTCCCAATATTAGATTGGCATTAAAGGTGTTTTCGTCTCCATTAAAAAACATGGAAGTAATGATATGATGATCTTTTGTCAAAACATATTTAAGTGTTGGATACTGCAGATTAAACTCGTTTAAGCATTTAAGCACTTCTTCTGTCTTTTCTTGTGGTACATCTTCTATGAGCAGCGTCTGCACTGCAGCATACACTGTATCATCTATATTGATTACGACCTGTCTATTGTCCCCTAACATCGGGTATGCTGTTCTAAAAAATACAGTATCTTGCTGCTCCTCCTCTTTGAATAAATTAACCATATCTGTTTGTATCATAAAGTCCCTTAACATTCTTGCCTTTTTGTGTCTAGGATAGGTTGCCATCTCTTTTCCTCCATTGTTATAAAATAATATTTTTATTTCTCATATTTCTAAAATACTCTTTAATAAGGTTACTACACGCTTCTTTGCATACGTCCTCTACTATTTCACATCTATGATTAAGCTCATCCATCTGCAATATATTAAGGATAGATCCCGCAAATCCAGCTTTAGGACTCCTTGCTCCAAAAATCACTTTAGGGATCCGTGCCTGTACAATAGCACCTGCACACATAGGACAGGGCTCCAGTGTCACATAAAGCACACATTCTTCAAGGCGCCAGTCTCCTATAACCTTGCAGGCCTCACTAATCGCTATCAGTTCTGCATGCGCTAAGGCACTTTTATCTGTATTTCTTCTATTACACCCTCTGCCTATGATCTTTCCTTCATGTACGATAACCGCTCCTATAGGCGTCTCATCCAGCTCATAAGCTTTTTGTGCCTCTATAAGTGCCTCTTTCATAAAAATGATATCTTCATCCATTTATTTCTTCACCTACAAGTCGTTTTAGTCTTTAATCGCAAGGATATTGAACATCTATGAGCTTTCTTATCCTGTCTAATGTCTCCATAATCTCCAGGCTTTCCTTGAGTGTCATTTGATCACTCTCCATTTTGCCCGCCTCTAGGCACTTTACCACTTCCTCCAGTTCGTAGCGGTACCCTAGTTCTTTTGTTGTGTCTATAAACTCCTCTACTAACTGACCTTCGTGATTATATAAGTAAGCTTTTTTTCCATACCATGCATGGGGCAGATGAATATACCCTTTCTCCCCGATGATGTATGCATTTCTGGGCGTTCCAAGGTCTATAGACGCACTAAGCTGTGCCATTTGTCCCTCTCCATACACAAACTGCATGCAGATTCTTTCATCTACGCCCTCTTCTGTAAGCACTGCTTTAGCATCAATCTGCTCTGGTTGTCTGCCAAAGATCATAGAAGCAAAAGAAATAGGATAGATACCTACATCCAGCAACGCGCCTCCTCCAAGGTGTCTTTCAAATCTAATGTCATCATGAGTTTCACTTTTAAAACCAAAATCTCCTTGAAACATCTTAATGGCTCCAATTTTGCTTTCTCCAAGCCACTCCTGTACTTTGCTAACACTTGGGAAATACCTTGTCCACATAGCTTCCATTAAAAATATCTTTTTGTTTGCTGCTACTTCCAGCATCTCCCGTACTTCTTTTGTATTTAAAGCAAAAGGCTTCTCACAAATAACTGCCTTCCCTGCATTAAGGCACATAAGTACATGCTCTTTATGAAATGAATTAGGTGTAGAGATATAAATGATATCTACTTTGTCGTCATTTATCAATTCTTCATAGGAACCATAGCTCTGCTCCATATGAAATGCTTCTCGAAACTTTTTGGCAGACTCTATATTTCTTGCTGCAACAGCATAAAGACTGGTTGCCCCTACAGCTTTAGCATCTGACGCAAATTTTCTTGCTATTCTGCTGGCCCCTAAAATACCAATACGAAATTGTTTTGCCATACCTTTACCCTCCTATGCTTTTCTCTATTAAATTATATAGGGTATTGAACAATCTTTCTAGAGTTAAATTTGCTATGTTTCATTTTAATTGTTATTTAGTGCACTATTTAAGCTATAATTTAGTAATCCCTGGGGAATACTATGCTCCGAAACAACAAACTATTTTTAAGGAGTGATTCTAATGGAAAATGCCATGTTTTGTTACCAGTGTGAACAGACAATGGGCGGCAAGGGATGTACTAAAAGCGGTGTTTGCGGCAAAACCCCTGAAATTGCAAACTTACAAGACTTATTAATCTATCAGTTAAAAGGCATCTCATGTTATGCCAAACCACTTATAGAAAAGGGTATACTTATTGATAAGGAAATAGTAGCATTTGTAGAAGATTGCCTATTCACTACATTGACCAACGTGAACTTTGATGCTCAGATCCATGTAGAGCTGCTCAAAAAATCACAAAAAATAAAAGAACATTTACGAGATGAAGCCCCCGAAGGCACCTATGCTGATGCTGCAGTTTATAACCTCTCCGATACCAAGGAAGCTATGTTGAAGGATTCTGTCAAAGCAGGTATTATGTACGATCAAGGTCTTGATCCAGACATTCGCTCCTTAAGATCAACAGTGCTTTATGGTCTAAAAGGAATAAGTGCCTATGGCCATCAGGCTAGATTTATCAAATGCTACAGCGACCAAGTCGATCAATTTTATTTTTTAGGTCTGGCATCTACAACCAATGACCAGTTAACCCTTGAAGAAATGATTCGTATGACGATGCGTACGGGTGAAATGAGTATAGAGGTCATGAGGATTTTGGATGAAGCCAATACGACCCGCTATAAAAATCCCTCCCCTCATAAAGTCAATGTTAAGATTCAGAAGGGCCCTTTTATCATTGTTTCCGGCCACGATTTACGAGACTTAGAAATGTTGCTTGAGCAGACAGAAGGCACAGGCATTCATATATATACCCATGGTGAAATGCTACCAGCCCATGGCTATCCTTCCCTAAAGAAATATAAGCATCTTGTTGGTAATTTTGGCTCAGCTTGGCAAAATCAGCAAAAAGAATTTGATAACATCCCTGGATGTATCTTAATGACCACCAACTGCCTGATGAGGCCCCGAGAAGGTTATAAAGACCGATTATTTACAACCAATGTTGTAGGATGGGATGGCATTAAAAACATTGCTATTGCAGAAGACGGGACAAAAGATTTTAGTGAAATCATCGCTAAAGCTTTAGAACTTGGCGGTTTTAAAGAAGATGAAACGCCTCAAGAGATTTTGGTTGGCTTTGGCCATCACGCTACTTTATCCCATGCGGAAACTATCGTAAACGCTGTTAAAGGAGGGCAACTCAGACATTTCTTCTTGATAGGCGGCTGTGATGGTGCCAGACCTGGTCGCAACTACTACACTGAGTTTGCTCAACTTGTGCCAAAGGATTGTATTATTCTTACTTTAGCCTGTGGTAAATACCGCTTCAATAAATTGGATTTTGGAACCGTAGCAGGTCTTCCCAGATTATTAGATGTCGGCCAGTGTAACGATGCTTATTCTGCAGTAAGAATAGCAACTGCTCTTGCTGATGCCTTTGACACCAATGTCAATGCCCTGCCGCTCACTATCGTGCTTTCTTGGTATGAACAAAAAGCTGTGGCCGATCTACTTGCTCTGCTGTCTCTTGGCATCAAAGATATGTTTTTAGGTCCAAGCCTTCCTGCCTTTATTTCTCCTAACGTATTACAATATCTTGTCGATACCTTTAATATCAAACCTATAAGTACCCCTGAAGATGATCTAAAAAACTCTCTTCAGCAAGCCAATTAGTCATTAACTACCAAAAGGAGCCTAGGCTCCTTTTGGTAGTTAATATTAAAAGAGATACTAAAAGTTTATTTTCCATCCCTTAAGATAAGCTTGGTATACTTACATTACCTATACTCAATAAATTTTTGATTTCTACTGTTTTATCATCTAACCTTCTAATCAGTTCTTCCTTTTGTACAATAACCGCCCGTAAATCTGCTTCAGTTTGATCATAACCTGTCTCTTTTTTAATAGCTTCTACGTTTTTTTGCAGATCAGCTGTGTTTTTAGTCAGTTCTTCTAATTCTTTCATGCTGGCTATCCGTTCATTATTTAAAAGTTCTATGCGCTCCAGCTCCTGTGTTGATACTTCTACGTAGTAAGGATACTCGTCTCCTTTACTGCCTACCTTTGTCCCATTTAAATAGACATCTACATAATAAACACCTTCCTGATAATACTCTGTTGTATTTAGCTTAATAATATACTTATGATTGGATGATTTATAGTTTCCGAATAAGTTTTTCCTTGGAATAGAAGCTTCGTATTCTCCATTGCCATAAGCCTTATCAATATAAAACGCCATGTGGGCATAGTCTGTAAGCCTTTCTAGTTCTTTTTCACCAGCAGTCTCCTGTATCTTTAAAGCATCTATTTTCTGCTGATTTTTATCTAAAGTTTCGAGATCTTCCCCTATTTGAACCTCTATCATTTGTTTGGCGTTAACAAGATCGACTTGCTTTTCTTCTAAATGTTTATAATTATTACGTATAAGCTGGATTTCACCATAAATATTTGTGAAAGCTACATAGTCATTGGAGGTTATAATCTTATTTTGATTAAGAAACTCAATCCACTTATTCAGCAAATCCAGTTCAATAGGTTTTGTCTTTAATTCCTTAAATAAATAAGCTTTAGCAGCTTCAGGCTCCAGCTTACTGAAAATGTTATTTTTCTTTTCTTCCATCGCTTCATCGCTTATAGTAAGCAGCTGGTATAGACTAAACTGAAACTGGTCAAGAGGCAGTGCAGCGGGATATGCCATTAGCAGCTGATTCATGGTATTTATAAATGTCTCATTTACTTCAGGCTTTTCACCAAAATAATAGAACAACTCTTTATCTAATACATTTTGATCCATTCTTTTAAGGTACTGAAGCGCTGTACTATTTTCTATACGCCCTATAAGTATCGGCATAAAAGCTTGATGATCTTTAAATACTATTTTTTTATCATTATAGGCCTGTATAATCTCATATTGCCTGTCCGGTATGAATTCTGCCAGATGCTGCTCCAGATAGTTTAGGCTTTCTTCTGTATTTTCTTCTATAAGATACTCTATAGCCTTTATAAAGTACCAGTCATCTTGCCTTCCTGCATTTTTAATATCTTTTGTTATCAAATTCATGACACTTTTGGTATCACCCTGCATTTGATAATTCATAAAGCTCATCACATGGGCATTAGCTGCTATAGTTCCTGCCAGCAACGCTGTTATAATGCCGGCAACCAGTATCCACTTATACCTTTTCAGTTCTTCCTTAATCTTTTCCATACACATCTCCTTATATGTAGTGCAAATACACACCTATTAACTGACATCACCATTGTCTAACCTTATATAATATTATAAATTACTGAGTTAATAAGTCAAATTACGTTTTAAATACAACTTTAATGATTTTACCCTTATAAAAAAATGCTAAGACTGTTATAATTATATCTATAGAAAAATTTAAAGGAGTAACATGATGAAAGAATTATGGACTTTATTTTGGACTTTT
>JARBTY010000041.1 GCA_029239935.1 Clostridia bacterium
GATACGTATGGTGGGTGTGGCTCAGTCGGTTAGAGCACTAGATTGTGGTTCTAGGGGTCAAGGGTTCGAATCCCTTCATCCACCTGATTTAAATTTTAAATAGTATATTGGGTTGTCGCCAAGCGGTAAGGCACAGGATTTTGATTCCTGCACCCGAAGGTTCGAATCCTTCCAGCCCAGTTTAAAAGATGATATAAAAAATGCGTATTGGAGACAATACGCATTTTTTATATTTTTTATCAATTTTTACGTATATAAAAATGAGAGTGGATGAAAACTAGCTGGGCAGTCCATGAAGTGACAAATGATTATTTTTGTAACGGCTATCATGGGTAACGTCTTTTCCAAACCACGAAGGCGGGGTAAAAGACAGTGCTTCTTCTTCGGAAGAAAACTCAACTTCTACAGTTATAAGACCTTCTAGATGACCGTCATAGATATCTAATTCAGCTATCAAGTGATTTGTGAGAGGAATAAAATATCTTGTTTTCTCAATAGGTGGACACTCAAGTTTTGACCAAAGAGAAAAAAATTGATTTTCTGAAAGAGGAAGTTCAAATTCTTCACGGGTCATATGACCATGAGATTTAACTGTTAAAAAGTAGTTAGCCGCTATTTGCCTTATTCTTATAACCGGATCAATAGAGATATAAGCTTGAATAATTTTTTTTTGTTTATAATCATTAATAATTGGTAATTCTTTAATAAGAAATTTGCGTTCGATTTCCATTTTGCGGAACTCCTTAAATCTAAAATTTTAACTAACATTTGTTGCTTAGATTCTAACATAGTTACTTAAAAAAACCCATGTTAATTTTATTGAGGGATAGAGTGTGTTATAATAGATTAAAATTTACGGAGTTTATGAATGGAAGGATGATGAAGATATGAAGGTAGCAGTATATTTTGCGGAAGGTTATGAAGAACTAGAAGCATTGTCGGTAGTGGATGTATTAAGAAGAGCTAACATAGAGGTTATTATGACGGGAATAAATGGAGAGAGTGTAACAAGTGCCCGTCGTATAAGTGTAAAAATGGATACGACCATTGAAGTACTTGAGCACGAAGATATTGACATGATTGTACTTCCAGGTGGTGTTCCGGGAATCGAAAATTTGGAGGCAAGTAGCCTAGTTCTCGAAAACATCAAACGATTTAAAGAACAGGGAAAATGGCTTGCAGCTATTTGTGCAGCGCCTAGCATACTTGGCAAACAAGGGCTGCTTGTGGATGAAAAGGCAACCTGTTATCCGGGATATGAGAAATATCTCGAACAATGTGAGTATAGAGATGAAACCACTGTAGTGAGCCATAAAATAATAACCAGCAAAGGTGCTGGAACTTCTTTGGCATTTGCTTTTAAAATTTTAGAATGCATTCAAGGTAAAGAGGCTGCTGATAAAATAAAAAATAGTATGCAGTTTAAAGAAACAAAATAATTTTAAAAACATTAACTTGTTTCTTTAAACTCCATGGGAAATTGACGGAGTCAAGTCAGCTAACTTATAGTCTCCATGTTAAAAACGGTCGTATAGATTCTTTTAAATAATTCGTTGAGGTCATCCTCAGTTATGTATTGAACATCTAACTCTTTAAAGGCACTTTCTACTTTATGTATATTGATTTGATAAATATCTGCAATCATTTCAGCACTATAAGCTGTGTGGCGACTATATTGCCACTGCCTTCTGATAAGCTTGCAAATATAGCTAGGCATATGAAATATTAAATTAAAAAAATTAATTTTGTCTAGAGTCGTAATGTGAAGCGTAGCCATTGTGTTCAAAACTTCAGTAGATTGTGCAGCTAATAAATGAGCTACGGCATCAATAGCGTAGGGTGAAGCGGTAGACTTTAAAAAAATATCTATTTCCTCAAGTTTAGGACGTATATTTTGATGATATATTTTGTCAAAACTTACAAGGGATATACATTCGCTAGAAAAATTATCCATAGCAACAAAATCCTTCCTGTATTAAAATCATATATTACAAAACTATTACATACATTCATTATAAAACAACTGTTGGGGTAATTGCCATATGTAATAGTTGGAATATAATATAGGACTATATTTGTTAATAGAAATAGTATAGAATTGAATGTGGATTTTATAAAAAAGATATGTTATAATAATTGAATGTTAGTTTAAAATGCTATAATTATGCGTTCGCATTATAGAATAGACTAAAACCTTAAGGAGGATAAAATAATGAGTATACTAGTAGAAAAAATGGAGAAGAGCCAAATAAAGCTCACAATAGAAGCAGGTAAAGAACAAGTAACTAAAGCTATCAACGAAGCTTATCAGGCAATGAAAAAGGATTTTAATGTACCTGGATTTAGAAAAGGTAAAGTACCTCGCCCAATGGTAGAAAAAATGTATGGGGTGGAAGTATTTTTTAATAAAGCAGCTGATATTATTATAGACCAAACTTTATGGGATGCTATTGAAGAGAAGAAGATTGAAATAGCAGCACGTATTAGACCTAATGAATTAGAAGTTGTTGAGATGAGTAAAGAATCTATGAAATATACAGCCCTTGTTACCGTTAAACCAGAGCTTGAGTTAGGTGACTATAAAGGTGTTGAAATTGAAGTTGATCAGTTACAGGTAGAAGAGGAAGAAATTGATAAGGCCATTGCTGCCGAAGCAGAAAAAAATGCCCGTGAGATTACTGTTACAGATAGAGCAGTAGAACCACAGGATAAAGTTATTATTGATTTTGAAGGCTTTGTAGATGGTGTTCCTTTTGAAGGTGGAACAGGAACAGATTATTCTCTTGTTATTGGATCAAAATCATTTATTGATAACTTTGAAGATCAATTAATAGGAAAAGCAATCGGTGAAGAAATAGAAGTTAATGTTACTTTCCCAGAAGCGTATCATGCACCAGAATTAGCAGGAAAGCCAGCATTATTTAAGGTAACAGTTAATAGTATTACAGTAAAAGAGCTTCCAGAAATTAATGATGATTTTGCATCAGATATTTCAGAGTTCGATACATTAGATGAATATAAAGCCGATATTAGGGCAAAACTTTTAAAACAAAAAGAATCAAATAAAGTTTCACAAACAGAACAAAGAGCGATAGAAGCCGCTGTAAAAAATGCAAAAATTGAAGTACCAGAAGCTATGATAGAAGAACAAGTAGACAGAAATGTTAAGTCTTTTTCAAGCCGTATGCAGTCACAAGGCTTGCAAATTGAACAATATCTGCAATTCACAGGTCAAACAATGGAGAATTTCAGAGAGAACTTCAAAAAAGATGCAGAGTCTCAAATAAGCACTCGCTTAGTTTTAGAAAAAGTGGCTGAAGTAGAAAACATTACGGTATCAGAAGAAGAAATAGAAGAAGAGTTAAAAACTATTGCCGCGCAGTATCAAATGCCTTACGAAGAACTCAAAGAGTCTTTTGCGGCTTATGAGCAAGAGACACTATCAGCAGATATTAAAGTTCAAAAAGCTGCTAAGCTTATAACAGATGCAGCAAAAGTAACAGAGAAATAAAATTAAAGAGATAAAAGATAAAAATAAAAAGATGTTAGGAGGCTATTAAAATGAGTTTAGTTCCAGTAGTAGTTGAGCAAACCAATAGGGGGGAACGTTCTTATGATATCTACTCCCGATTATTGAAAGATCGTATTGTTATTCTTGGTGATGAAGTCAATTATGTTACATCAAATCTTATAGTAGCACAACTTTTGTTTTTGGCAGCTGAAGATCCTGATAAAGATATTATGCTCTATATCAATAGTCCTGGTGGTTCTATCAGTGATGGTATGGCAATATATGATACGATGCATCACATAAAACCAGCTGTTTCCACAATTTGTATGGGTATGGCAGCAAGTATGGGAGCGTTTCTTCTTGCAGGAGGAGCAAAAGGCAAACGTTTTGCACTTCCAAACGCTGAGATCATGATTCATCAGCCTCTAGGCGGTGCCAAAGGTCAAGCCACTGACATTCAAATTCAAGCAGAGCATATCCTCAAAACAAAAGATAGAATGAACCGCATGTTATCAGAAAACACAGGTAGACCTCTTGAAAAAATAAAGCAAGATGTGGAGAGAGATTATTTTATGACAGCATTAGAAGCTAAAGAATATGGGATAATAGATGAGGTCATAGAACCACAACAATAAATAAAGAGAGGTGTAGAATGCCAGCTAAGTTTGACGATACCAAACAATTACGATGCTCTTTTTGCGGTAAAACCCAGGAACAAGTCAAACGCCTTATTGCAGGTCCTAATGTTTATATTTGCGATGAGTGTATTGAATTGTGTTCTGAAATTATAGAAGAAGAGTTAGAAGGCAGTTATGATCAAAACGAATCACTTGATATGCCGAAACCAAAAGAAATCAAAACCCACTTAGATGAATATGTTATAGGTCAGGAAGATGCAAAAAAAGCATTGGCAGTAGCGGTTTATAACCATTATAAGCGTATCAACAAGATCCATAGTAAAAAGAATGATTTAGAGGTTCAGAAAAGTAATATTTTGCTTTTAGGACCCACTGGTTCGGGAAAGACTTTATTAGCACAAACGCTTGCTAAGATGTTAAATGTACCTTTTGCTATAGCTGATGCGACTTCTTTGACAGAAGCAGGTTATGTAGGTGAAGATGTAGAAAATATTCTACTAAAAATTATCCAGGCAGCCAACTATGATGTAGAGAAGGCGCAGATGGGCATTATTTATATCGATGAGATTGATAAGATATCAAGAAAGTCTGAAAATCCCTCTATTACAAGAGATGTAAGCGGAGAAGGGGTGCAGCAGGCACTTCTTAAAATACTGGAAGGAACAGTAGCATCAGTGCCTCCACAAGGTGGCAGAAAGCATCCGCATCAAGAATTTATTCAGATTGATACAACCAATATTTTATTCATTTGCGGAGGCGCATTTGATGGTATTGATAGAATCATAGAAAATAGAACAGGCAAAAAGACAATTGGTTTTGGAGCCGCTACAGTAAGTAAAAAGGAAAAAAAGATTGGTGATCTTTTAAAGCAAATTGAACCACAGGATCTTATTAAGTTTGGCTTAATACCAGAGTTTGTTGGTCGTGTACCTGCAATTGTTTCCTTAGAAAATCTAGATAAAGATGCACTTATACAAATTTTAACAGAACCTAAAAATGCACTTATTAAGCAATATAAAGCACTTTTTGAACTGGATGATGTCATGTTAGAATTTGATAAAGAGGCCTTAAGTGCTATCGCTGATTTAGCTATTGAAAGACAAACAGGCGCAAGGGGACTAAGAGCTATTCTAGAAACCTACTTAAGAGATATTATGTATGAAACACCTTCTATAGCAGATCAGATTGAGAAAGTTACTATCAATCAAGAGGTTATTAGAGAAGGGAAAAAACCTACACTTGCTTATGGTGAGAAAACAAAATCTAAAAGCAAAAGTAAAAAAGCAAATAATGAATCAGCATAAGCTGTTAGTATCTACTAACAGCTTTATTTTAGCTTTTAAGATTATAATGGCAATGATGTAAATAAATTTTACAACTAAATATAGAATGAAGAAGTATCCTTTCAAGTACTCTTGGCAATAATTTAAAAGTACATGAATAACTAACAGGAGGATACTTTATGTTACAAACTATTTTATTGGGAACGCAATTATTTTTTTCTTTTGTTATTGGTATTTATTTTTTAATGCAGCTGAAAAATCAAACAAGCTCAAAAACTACGATACACAGAGATACAATCAGACAGTATGAAAAAATGAATCTCCTTAGGAAAATCGCATTAACAGAGCCCTTATCTGAGAAGATGAGACCAAGAGAAGAAAAAGACATTATAGGACAAGAGGATGGTCTAAAAGCGCTAAAGACGGCCTTGTGTGGACCAAATCCACAGCATATTCTTATATATGGCAGCCCGGGAATAGGAAAAACAGCAGCAGCCAGAATAGCCCTTAACATCGCCAAGAAATCTGATGCATCGCCTTTTGCAGACGATGCTAAATTCATAGAGATTGATGCCACAACCCTTAGATTTGATGAAAGAAGTATTGCGGACCCTCTTATAGGGTCAGTACATGATCCGATTTATCAAGGAGCAGGCGCCTATGGGCAAGCTGGAGTGCCACAGCCTAAAGCTGGGGCTGTTACTAAGGCTCATGGGGGGGTATTGTTTATTGATGAGATCGGTGAACTCCACTCAGTTCAAATGAATAAATTATTAAAAGTTTTAGAAGATAGAAAAGTGTTTTTAGAGAGCTCGTATTATGTAGCGGGGGACGAAAATATTCCTAAACATATTCATGATATATTTAAAAATGGTTTGCCCGCAGACTTTAGGCTAATTGGAGCAACGACCAGAAGCCCAGAAGATTTGCCGGCTGCTTTAAGGTCGAGGTGTGTAGAAATATTTTTTCAAGATTTGTCCTATGACCATATTATTCATATCGTAGAAAATGTATTAAAAGGCGAAAAAATAAATATTATAGATGAAGCTAAAAAAATGATAGGAAAATATTGTATGAATGGCAGGGATGCCATCAATATGCTTCAAACAGCTCAAAGTTTAATAAGACTAGAGAAGAGAGAAAGTATAACCGAAAAAGATATAGAGTGGATCATACAAACGGGTAAATATACCCCTAGAATCGATAAAAAAGTTGACAGCCACTATCATATAGGGAAGATCAACGGATTGGCTGTATCGGGTCATGGACAAGGTGTACTCCTTGATATAGAAGCTGCGTGCAAAGAAGTTGATAAGGAAAAAAGTGGTATAAAGATTACAGGGATTATAGAACAAGAAGATTTGCATATGAAACATAGTACAATTAAAAGAAAAAGTATGGCATCAAGTTCTGTAGAAAATGTACTCACCATTTTAAAAATGAGATATAATGTAGATGTAAACAACTATTTGCTGCATCTCAATTTCACTTCAGGCATGCCTATAGATGGACCTTCAGCAGGCGTAGCCATATTTGGCGTTTTATACTCAGTGTTATTTAATAAGTATATAGCAGGAGATATAGCTGTAACAGGAGAGGTATCTATCCAAGGACTTGTTTATCCTGTAGGGGGTGTCTACGAAAAGGTTGTGGCAGCTCAAAAAGCGGGAGTTAAAAAAGTTATTATTCCAAAAGGCAATATGCAGGATTTACTTTTAAATATCGGCGTTCAAATTATACCAGTTGAAACGATTGACGAAGTTATCGAAAATATATTTAAAGAAGATGTCATAGATAGAGCGAATACAATATTACACGCATAAAAGCGAGGCACAAGTAAAGAGGGTGGTCAGATGAATCAAGAAATAAGGCATATACCTATACTGCCATTGAGAGGCATCACAGTATTTCCGGGTATGGTGATACATTTTGATGTGGGAAGAGACAAGTCTTTAAAGGCAATAGAAGAAGCTATGAAGCAGGATGAGATGATTATGGTAATCACTCAAAAGGATGCGGGAGTGGATGCTCCGAGCCAGAGCGATTTGTACGAGATAGGAACGATTGTGCATATCACACAAATCGTAAAAATAAAAGAAACGCAAATAAGATTATTAGTAAAAGGTGAAATGAGGGCAAAAATACTTTCCATTGAAGAAGGCCTTATGCTACATGGTGATGTAGCAGTCATAGAAGAAGAACCTTTCATTATGGATGATGAACATGAAGCAATGCTTCGTACAGTAGGAGAATTGTTTGAGAAGTACGCAGGTCTTAGTGCCAGAATATCAGAGGAAATGGTACATGGCATATTAAGTATTGATCATGCGGAAGAAGTCATGGATATTATCATAGCTAATATTCCACTTGAAGTAGAAAAAAAACAGCAGGTATTAGAAACTTTGGATCTTAAACAAAGAATGTATCATGTGATGACGATATTAACATCAGAGATACAAATTTTAAGTATGCAAAAAAATATATATACAAAAGTTAAAAAAAATATCGATCAGTCTCAAAAAGAATATTTTTTAAGGGAACAAATTAAAATAATACAAGAAGAGCTTGGCGATAAAGACAGTGTTCAGGCAGATGTACAGCTTTATGAGGAAAGACTTAAAGACTTAGATGCACCAGAAGAAGTCAAGCAAAAGATTCAAAAAGAAATTAAAAAACTCATTAAAACTTCAAGTCATTCACCAGAAAGCGGAACAATTAGAACCTATATTGAGAACGTTTTAGATGTGCCTTGGGGCAAAAAAACACAAGAAATAATAGACTTAAAAAAAGTAAATACGATATTAGAAAAAGAACATTACGGCCTTAGCAAAGTAAAAGAAAGGATTATGGAATATGCAGCAGTAAAAAAAATAACGCAAAAAATTCAGTCGCCTATTTTGTGTTTAGTAGGCCCCCCAGGGGTTGGAAAAACATCCATAGCTCAATCCATAGCCCATGCTGTAGGCAGGAATTATGTCAGAATATCATTAGGTGGTATAAGAGATGAGTCAGAGGTAAGAGGGCATAGGAGAACCTATGTCGGGTCTATACCAGGAAGATTCGTATATGGACTTACACAAGCAAAATCTATGAATCCTCTTATGCTATTAGATGAAATTGATAAAATGATGGGGGATTTTAGAGGGGATCCAGCAGCAGCGCTGCTTGAAATCCTTGATAGCAGTCAAAATCATCAGTTTAGAGATAACTATTTAGAGATTCCACTGGATTTATCAGAGGTTATGTTTGTCGCTACAGCTAATAGCTTAGCGGGGATTCCTAGACCGCTGTTAGATAGGATGGAGATTATAGAGATTAATAGCTACAATGAAAATGAAAAATATCAAATCGCTAAAAAATATTTATTGCCTAAGGAGCTAGATAAACATGCGCTTACCAGCAGTAATCTTAAAATAAGTGAAGTTAACTTACGCTATATGATAGCGAATTATACAAAAGAATCGGGTGTTAGGCAGCTTCAAAGGATTTTAGCTAAGATTTGCAGACGCACAGTTAGAGAAATGGTGGAAAAAGGTGTAGCGGTCATTCGTATAACCCCTCATAAATTAAATGAATATCTGGGTGTCCCTATCTATAGCTATCAAGCAAAAAATGAAGAGCCGGAAATAGGTGTTGTCAGAGGATTAGCTTGGACCAGTGTAGGCGGTGACACCTTATCCATAGAAGTTAATATGATGAAGGGTAAGGGGCAATTGGAGCTTACTGGTCAGATGGGTAATGTTATGAAGGAATCAGCAAAGGCGGCAGTAAGCTATATTCGTTCTAAGGCACAAATACTTCATATAGATGAATCTTTCTATAAAACATGTGATATACATATACATATCCCAGAGGGAGCTGTACCCAAAGATGGTCCTTCAGCAGGCATTACAATGGCCACGGCAATGATATCAGCGCTTACTCAAAAAGCTGTAAAGGCGGATATCGCTATGACAGGAGAAATTACCATTAGGGGCAGAGTATTGGCTATCGGCGGGCTAAAGGAAAAACTATTGGCGGCTAAGAGGGCCCATATCTATACGATTATTGTTCCCAAGCAAAATGAGCAAAATGTTCAGGATATGGAAAGTAATATAACAGAAGGCCTTGACATTATTTATGCAGCGACTATGGATGAAGTGCTGCAACATGTGTTTGTATAGAAGAGGAGAAAAACAATGGATGTAACTAAATCAGAGCTTGTTATAACAGCAGGCAATAAAAATCAATTTCCAGAGCATGACTTGCCTGAGATAGCTTTTGCAGGCAAGTCAAATGTAGGAAAATCATCACTTATTAACGCTTTAATTAATCGAAAAGCACTTGCAAGAACAAGTTCACAACCAGGTAAAACTCAGACGATTAACTTTTATAATATTCAGGATACATTTATGTTTGTTGATTTACCAGGATATGGCTATGCTAAAGTCTCAAAGGAACAAAGAGATAAATGGGGCCAATTAATAGAAGGGTATTTACAAGATCGCAGTCAACTGCAAAAAGTGATTTTGCTAGTAGACATCAGACATGAAGTAGGTGCCAATGATAAGATTATGTACGATTGGATTTCTCACTATCACCATAATGTCATAGTGGTTGCTACTAAAATGGATAAAATTAAAAGAAGCCAGATTCAGAAGCATCTTAGCATTATAAAAAAAGGATTAGAATTATCGCCAAAAGACACCTTGTTAGGCTTTTCAGCAGAAACAAAACAAGGTAAAGATGAGTTGTGGACATTTATGGAAAATAATGTTAATATGGAGCTGTAAGTTATAATAATCAATCATTTCACAAAAGAAGTGAGGGGAATAAGTATGGCTGAGCACAATAGATACTGTTTAAAAGAAGGCAGGTTGGAGTTATCGATCTTAGATGACGAGGGTGCTGTTGAAACCAGCTTGCCGGAGGTTGCGTATATTGAACTGGATAAAGCGGTGGTAGGAAGTGAAGAAATTTTACAGCCGCTTCACGAAACAGAACTGAGGGTATCAGAAGAGGTTTATAATACTTTAAAAACAATGGGGAAATTTTTAACACAGTCAGAAGAAGCGTTTAAAGAGAACATCATTAACGAGGAGGCCACATCGCAGGCTTCCTTAAAGACTGATAAAAATGAGATTTTAAATCAGTATAATATAGATAAAATATTAGAAGCTCACTTTGGAGAAACGATCCCTAAATTTAAATATGCAGAGGAATTAAAAAAGAAGATTGAGACTCAAATAAAGAAGATAAAAACGTATAAATAGATTGACACAAAAAGCAAAATATGGTATTATATTTTTTGTCGGAAGAAGCTTAAAAGCTTGATAAAGTAGGTGTGCGCGAGTGGCTCAGTGGTAGAGCATCTCCTTGCCAAGGAGAGGGTCGCGGGTTCGAGTCCCGTCTCGCGCTTTTTATCGGGGTGTAGCTCAGTTTGGCTAGAGCGCCTGATTTGGGTTCAGGAGGCCGCAGGTTCGAGTCCTGTCACCCCGATTTTTAAAATGGAATAGTTATATCAAAAAGAGATGTCGCCTTTATATACGACATCTCTTTTTAGTTAGAAAGTAATTGAAGAATTTCACTATAAAGTACCGAAGCATTGTTTTGCCATTTGGTACAAAGCTCAATAGCTTGTTTTTTTGAACCCACACTAATACTTAGGTCAATAAGGGTAGAATCGTTTTCTGTGACCTTGCAGTTTACAACATATTCGTTAGCCTTATTAGGGGTATATTCAGCGTGTATATCTAATTCACTTCTTAGTTTCCTCCAATTATTTTCTATAAATTGATCTAATTCTTTTCGGACAAAATCAGGAATTCTAGAGGAAAAGAAGTCCAGAGTCTGAAGACCTTTATCAGTTATCTCAAAATAAGAGGTATTATTTTGCTTAGAAGTAATAATGAATGTTGAGTTTTCTAATTCATTTAAATACTGCTGTAAAGAAAAATAGTTCGTGTAACCTCTTTCGAGTATAATCTGAGTGATTTGAGAGAGCGACAGTGACATTTTAACTTGAGATAAAAGATAAAGTATGATGAGTTTATTAATAGTAAAATCTTCATGATTGTTAATCATAGGCTACCTCCTCACACTTTTTAATAATATTGTATATGAAAAGCAAACGAAACTCAATATAAGTTTAAAGATTTACCTTGATAGATATCATTTATTTTTAGATAATGGTTAAGCATATTTAAAACATGTTTTTTATTTTTAGTCCATAAAGGGGCCAGTAGATGCCTCGCATCACCATCACCTGTTAGACGATGAATGACAAAGTATGGCGGTAGTATCTTAAGTATTTCTCCTACAATAAAGATATACTCCTCTAAGGTAAGTAGTGAAAAGGGTTCCTTAAGGTAAAGATTTCCAATAGGAGCGTTATCTAATACATGCAGCATATGACATTTGATGCCTTGGAGAGGAAGCTGCCCCACATATTTGGCAGTACGCAGCATGTCATCAGGTGTTTCACCGGGAAGACCTAAAATCAGGTGAACCACTGTTTCGATATTTTTGAGTGCCAATTTATGGAGGGTGTTTTCAAAACAATCCAAAGCATACCCCCTGTTAATATATTCAGCAGAAGAAGCGTGTAGGGTCTGAAGTCCCAGTTCAACCCAAACATGGGTTCTGTGAGACAGTTCTTCAAGATAAGCAATAGCGGCATCACTCAAACAATCGGGTCTTGTGGCAATGGCAATTCCTATTACTTGAGGAAAGGACAAAGCTTCTTCGTATTTAGCTTTTAATACATCCAGAGGTGCATATGTATTGGAATAGGACTGGAAATAGGCTATATATTTAGCGGAAATAGGCCATTTGGACAAAAGCTGTTCTCTTGAAGCTGTAAGCTGTGATGTAATACTTAAAGAGGCAGCAGGTGAGAAATCTCCGCTCCCTGCTTCACTGCAAAATATACAGCCATCAGAAGAAATAAGGCCGTCACGATTAGGGCAGGTAAAACCTCCGTCTATAGAAAGCTTAATGACTTTTTCACCGTGTCTTTGTCTTAAAAATTGATTGAGACTATAAAACCGTTCATGTTGGATCATTTAAAAACCTCTCAAAAGCATAAGATATAAAATAAGATAATATAAGTTAACAACTTATATTATCTTATATAAATTAATGAAGTGCAAGGAGCATTTCTTCTTTTCTAAGACGTATCTCTTCACAAATTAGTGTGATATTTTTCCATTCTTCTTCAGTTGTGATAGTTTTAGAAACATTTATAAAGTCTTGACGAAGTTTATAAGTATATTGCTTTTTGATTTTTTCCACATCCTGATCGTCTGTAGCTACGCTTAGGTCATTTAAAAAATCTTTAGCCCTTTGAGAAGAAACAAAAGGGAGATATGGCTGTATAAAGTCCAGCTCTTCCTGAAGCTGTGCATATTGTTTTTGAAAAGGATTATTTTTAATCGTTTCCATGTAGGCAAAAAAGGCATCAAGATTCAAAAAACGCACATTTTTTATTGGAGAATAATCGAAATGGCTTAATATGTGCCTAAAAGTATATAAGTGGTTTTCGAGTTGTTGTTGTGTAAGCAAAGTTGACATCAAAAAATCCCCCTTAAATTTAAAAATGAAAGTTATATTTCTCTATAAATCTTATTATATCCATTACAAATTAAAAAAGTGTATGTAAATTTTACTTTAAGATTCTAACGGCTAAAAAATAAGCTGTAACAAAAATAAAGTTTTTTATTTGTTAATTTAATACTTCTTGTGGTAGTATATTATCAATAAAATAAAAAAGTATAAATTTTGTAGAAGATAAAGTTCAAAGTGAATGTAAAGGAGAACACAATGGAAAAGAAGCATATTGTTGTAATTGATGATGAAGAACACATTTTGGAGTTGGTCAGATACAATTTAGAGACAAATGGTTTTAGGGTATCAACATTTACAAGTGTAGAAGAAGCGATGGGTGTTGTAGAAGAAGAACTGATTGATACCATGCTTTTAGATGTCATGCTTCCAGGGATTGATGGGATAAGTGCGCTGGAGAGATTTAGAAAATCACCTAAAACAAAAGATATTCCAATACTTTTAATCACAGCTAAGGCAGAGGAAATTGATAAAATATTAGGACTTGAACTAGGTGCAGATGACTATATCACTAAACCTTTTAGTGTAAGAGAAGTAGTGGCTAGGGTAAAGGCAGCAGTTAGGCGTAATGAGAGAAACCATTTAAAAGTTGCTGAAATTATAAATAATAAGATTATAGTTAAAGGATTAGAGTTAGATATAGAAAGCCATCTGTTGACCTATGGTGAAAAACAGATTGAACTGACTTTTAAAGAGTTTGAGATCCTTAAACTACTCATGATGAATAAAGGAAGAGTGCTCACCAGAGAGGTTATATTAGATAAAGTATGGGGGTATGATTATTATGGAGAGACTAGGACGGTAGACGTGCATATCAGATACTTAAGAGCAAAATTAGATGAGTATCAGATTGGGGACTATATCGAGACCGTAAGAGGGGTTGGCTATAAATTTACAAAGGAGTAGGTTATGAAAAACAAGATCATTTTGCCTGTTATGCTTACTATATGGGTTATAGGTTTTTTTATCATAGGTGAGTCACTGATGTTTTTTTATAGATTGCCCAGAAACATAGTATCAGATGAAAATTATGTTTCTTATACAAACTTATTATATAAACTCTTGGGAGTTTTAATTATTGGCAGTATTTTACTATATATTCTTTTGTCTAAGATTATCTATAAGATAACCTTTCCCATAGAACAGCTTACAAGAGATGCTAAATTGTTTGCCAAAGGAGATTATACTCACCAACTTAGGAATTATGATATAGATGAGCTCCAAGTATTAGCCAATGCGTTTGACAATATGGGAGAAGAGCTTAACGGTACCATAAGAAAGTTACGGCATCAAAAGAAAAAAGTAGAGTCCGTATTGGCCTCTCTTGATGAAGGCATTGTTATTATAGACAAGGAAGGTCAAATCAAAGAAATGAATCATTTAGCCAGTGGTATGCTAAGCCTTAAACAGGGGAAGTCTTATAAAAATCATATTACCAATATTATTAGAGGCGATAAATTTAAAGAACTTTTCAAGAGTGCTTTGCAAGCTACCAAGGGCAATGGTACAGAGCTTACTTTAGGAGATAAGGTCATTTATGCCACAATCGTTCCTGTAGGAGAGACCCATCACGTCTATGAATATTTGATTGTATTACGAGATATTACTAAGCTAAAAAGCTTAGAAGAAATGAAATATCAATTTGTAAGCAATGTTTCTCATGAATTAAAAACACCGCTTACCAGTATTCAAGGATTTGTAGAAACCCTTAAAGAAGGAGCCATTGAAGACAGGAAGATAGCCATTAGATTTTTAAATATTATTGATATAGAAGCCAAGAGGCTTTATCGGCTGATCCAAGATATTCTCATGTTATCTGAGATAGAAAACATGCAAAAGCAAGAATATGGCATGGCAAAAGTATCGGACATTATTAAGCAAGTATTGGACATGGTAAGAGAAGAAGCAGAGAAAAAACATATTAAGCTTGTTTTCAATAATATTCAAGATATCGTATTTGAAAATACAAGTACAGACCATATAGAGCAAGTGATGCTTAATCTTGTAAGTAATGCTATTAAGTATACAGATGATGGGTGTGTTCTTATTACAACAGATATAAAAGAAGATGAGGCGGTCATAAAAGTAAAGGATACCGGTATTGGTATTGCTAGAGAGAGTATCCCACACATATTTGAAAGGTTTTATAGAGTGGATAAGGGGAGATCTAGAAAAAGCGGAGGGACAGGCTTAGGACTATCTATTGTAAAACATATTATACAGCTCTATCAAGCACAAATTGATGTGCAAAGCGAAGTTGGAGAGGGCACCACTGTTACCTTAACGTTCAAAGTGGGACGCTCTGATAGGGTCTAAAATAGAAAAACAGATATTATTTAGTAAGAAAAACTTACTAAATAATATCTGTTTTTTGTTTTATTTAGGGGGCACAACTTTAAAGTTCTCACCATCCTTAGGTGGTTTAGGCCCAAAATATTGATAAAAATTGACCTGAAGATTCCCATTAAATAATTTGCGTTTTTTATTGGCGTTCTGACCATAGTCCTTTTCAAAAGTATCTACTGAAGTAACTGTATACAAAGACCAGGTGGGGTTACTATTCATCAGAACCCGTAAATCTTTATGCAGCTTTTGAATTTGAGATAAATGACTTAAGCGTTCACCATAAGGGGGATTGCAGATCACAACACCAAAATCGCCATGGGGCAGAGAAGTGTTGTGGAGTGGTTTTGCAAAAAACTGTATATACCCGTCTACCCCAGCGGCCACAGCATTTTCGCGGGCGCTCAAAATAGCATTTCTGTCAATATCAGAAGCATAAATAATAGGGCTGCCTTTCTGATCGATAGCTTCTTTAGCTTCGGCGCGCAGCTCGTCCCATAGTGCTTTGGGAACTTGTTCCCAGGAAGAAGAGGCGAAGTGTCTGCTCAGCCCAGGCGCAATATTTTTAGCAATCATTGCAGCTTCTATGGCAAAGGTGCCGGAACCACAGCAAGGATCGTAGAGAATACGTCCTTTTTTCCAATAACTAATTTGTAAAAGAGCAGCAGCTAAAGTTTCTTTGATAGGGGCTTCAACGGTGCTTTGGCGATAGCCTCTTTTGTGCAGACCGTCTTCTCCGGTAGTATCGATAGTCAGTGTAGCGATGTCCTTAAGAAGAGAAACCTGAACGGTGTAAGAAGGGCCAGTTTCAGGAAACCATTCTATGTCATGATGTTTTTGGAGCCTTTTTACAATAGCTTTTTTTACAATAGCCTGACAATCTGAGATGCTGAAAAGAGTGGATTTAATTGACTTACCATTAACAGTAAACTTAGCATCTTTTGTAATCCAAGCTTCCCAAGGAAGGGCAGTGGTCTTGTCAAAAAGCTCTTCGAAGGTTACAGCACTGAATTCTCCCATTTTGATAAATATTCTATCTGCACTTCTAAGCCAAAGATTAGAAAGCACAATAGCTTCTGCATCGCCAGTATATGTGATCTTACCATCCGAAACCGTATTAATTTCATATCCTAAATCCTCTACCTCTTTTTTGACAACAGACTCTAGGCCGAAAGTAGAGGTAGCAATAAGTTCAAAAGTTTTCATAACAATCTCCTAATTCATTTCTTATATTACTATCAGTATTTTACTATAGTATGAACAATATGTATAGTACAAGCAAATACAAGGTGTTATTTAATTTTAGATATAACTCCATAGTATAAACATTTGTAAACTGCTTTATTACATTTAACATAGATTTAACATTGGCTAAATATAAAACCAACAATATAAAGTTATCATAAGCTTGTAAGTTAAGTATGAAACTAAACTAATTGAGGGATAATTATTGGAAGAGATAATTATCAGGGAGGAAATTAAAAATGAAGAAAAGACTATTTTCATGTATAGCAGCATTAGCACTTGGCACAATGGTATTTGCAGGATGTGCATCACAGGGCGGCACGACAGAGCCAGCACCAACTGAAACAGCAGCACCAGCAGAAACACCAGCAGAGACTCCTGCAGCAGAAGATACTAAAAAAGATGGTGTTAAAATATCTATCGTAGGGTCTACAACAGTAGCAGAACCTATGGAACAGTTAGTAGCAAAATACAAAGAACTTGGAAGTACAGATAATTTAGAAGTACAAGGCGTTGGTTCATCAGCAGGTATTAAAGCGGCAATTGACGGAACAGCAGATATCGGAATGGCTTCAAGAGAATTAAAAGAAGAAGAAAAAGCAGAAGGACTTGTTGAAACAGTTATCGCTTATGATGGTATTGCAGTGGTAATTCACCCATCTAACGGTGTAGAAGATCTTACAAAAGCACAAATTAAAGATATTTTTGAAGGTACAATCACTAACTGGAGTGAAGTTGGAGGAGCAGATCAAGATATCGTTGTTGTTACAAGAGAAGCTGGATCTGGTACTAGAGGCGCTTTCGAAGAAATCTTAAAACTTTTAGATGAAAACAATGGATCTACTATTGTAGAAACAGCAGTTGTTGCAGAAGGAACAGGTGCAGTGATGGCATCAGTTGCATCTAAAGAAGCTTCTATCGGATTTGTTTCAGAAGGTTTTCTTGATGAAACTGTAAAACCAGTAAAAGTTGATGGTGTAGAGTGTACGGTTGAAAATGTAAAAGCTAGTACGTATTCTATCTCAAGACCATTACTTCTTGTAACAAAACCAGATGTTAAAGCAGAAGCTCAAGCAGCTATTGACTTT
>JARBTY010000250.1 GCA_029239935.1 Clostridia bacterium
TAGAAGAAGGTAATGGCATCAATAGGTAAACTAATGCAAATTTCTCTGGGTAAGTCGGCACTAAAAACAGCTATTAAGACCGATAATATAAGTGATTCAATAAAGAGCGCAGAAAAAACCTTTGATAATGTATCATATTTAATTGACTCATTTACTAAGGATATGGGTAAAGTCTTTTTAAATTACACGGATAGCCTTAAAAAGTTAGGCGGAGCTGTAGATGATACAGATGGAAAAACCGTTAAAGATAAGAAGAAAGCAAAAGGCAAAAATGCGGCAAAGGATGAAGAGACCGATAGAGATGAAGAGGAACCCAAAAAAGCGAAAAAAAAAGAGAAATCAGGAGATAATGGGCTAAAGAAATCCTTTGAAAATATTCAAAATGCCATATCATCAATTAACTTCTCAGGTATAAAAAGTGGATTAGACTATATTGATAAGTATACAAGTGTGAATAATAAAATAGCAAGAATAAGTAGAAGTGATGAAGAAGCAGTGGGACTAAAGAGTAAAATACTTGAGGTTGCAAATAGTTCAAGCACTTCTTATCCAGAGATGGCAAATTCTATAGCAGATTTAGGCTCATTAGATGTCTTTAAAACTAATGACAAAGCAGTGGACTTTGCCGGTATAATGCAGAAATCGTTAAAGTTAGATGGATCAAATCAGAGCTTAGCGGGTGTATCTTCCAGTATGTCAGATGGCACTATTAGCGGAGAAGAATTTAGCTCACTTGTAAGCAGTGCTCCGACAATCGGTGCAGCTATGTCAAGTGCTACAGGAAAGTCAGTATCAGAGCTACAGAAGTTAGCAGAACAAGGTATGATTACAGCTGAGGTGTTAAAAAAATCTATGTTCATGTCGGGAGATAAAATAAGCACTCAATTTGCCAGTCAGCCAAAGACCTTTGCTGACATTTGGACTCAAGTAACTAATAAAGTTATGGGTGCTTTAGCTCCCTTAATTCAATTGTTCAGTGAAATGATTAACAGTGCAGCGTTTCAAGGTGCAATTGACGTAATAATATCAGGATTAACATATGTAGCATCATTGGCAAGTTCTCTAGCAACTTTTATTATGAATAATGGAAACTTAATAAAATCTATATTATTTGCTTTGGGAGCAGTCCTTTTAGTGGTGTTAGCGGCGTCAATCGCATCATGGTTTATGATGTATTTACCAATTATACTTATTGTAGGAGCGATCACTTTGATTATATTTGCGCTAAGTAGTATGGGAGTAAGTTTTCAAGATATTTTTAGCTTTATCGGAGGGGTTATTGGCGTGTTTTATGCGACATTCTATAATATGTTCATATATATGTGGAATATAGTTGCTTCTTTTATCAATTTTTTCGGGAATGCATTCAACAATCCAATAGCATCAACAAAAATCCTATTTCTTGAGTTGGTATCAAATATATTGGGCTATTTTGGAACAATAATTAAAGGCATTGAGGATCTTATAAATAAAATTCCTGGATTTAAAGTGGATATTACAAGTGGTATTACAGATTTAAGAGACGATTTGAATGATAAAATTATTAGTACTAAAAATGAATCCGGTTATAAAGAAATAGTTAAAGCTAAAGAATTCCTGGATTATTCGGATGCCGCAAGTAGTGGCAGCTTAATAGTATCAGATGCTTTTGATACTTTACAAGGTATTTATGACTCATCTAAAGATCCAAACAAAAAAATTTATGGCAGTGACAAAGTTAATTTGGATAATAACGGACTAGGGTCTTCCAACAGTCCACTTTCAACTGAGATTACCGGTTCAAGCGGAGCGGTTGATGTAAATATGGCTGAGGAAGATACACAATATCTCAGAAACCTCGCAGAGCGGGAATTCATAAATAAATTCAACACAACCTCCTTATCACCAAATGTATCTATTACCTTTGGAGATGTTCATGAAACAGCAGACGCTGAAAAAGTGAGCAAGCGTATAGCGCAGATATTAAGGGAACAGATCGCAGTAGCAGCAGAGGGGGCGTATTAAATGAGTAGTTATATCGTTTGTTTTGATCATAATAATACCACCTATCGTCTTCCTGTTAATCCGGAGGAAATCAAGGTAACAACTGCATTAGCAATAGAAAAATATAATGTACTAAAGCTGGGACAAATCGCATTACCTTCTCACCTGGAATTGAGAGAGTTCAGCTTCGAGGTTGAGTTACCAAAAAGCAAATACCATTATGTTGAAGCTCAAAATAAGTTTAAAGGTGCAGATTATTATTTATATTTCTTTCGTAAATGGCGTAGAGAGCTTATTCCAGTCCAATTTATTTATGGACTCGATATCAACGGCGATACAGATACAACGAATGAGGTAGATAGCTACCAGGTCTTAATTGAAGACCTAGAAGTAACTGAAACAGCAGGTGAAGAGGGCGATAAAAAACTAAGTATCAAGCTATTGGAATATAAGCCTTATGGTAAAAAAATTCTTAAGCTGACTAAGGCAACTACTTCCTCCGGTAAAAAAGTATATAAGAAGCAAGCCGCGCCTACAGAAACAGTAAATGCAAAGGCAACAGGTTATCATGTCGTACAAAAAGGAGATAGCCTATGGTCAATTGCAAAAAAGTATTATGGTGATGGATCCAAGTGTAACTATATTTTCAATGCAAATAAGGATAAGATAAAAAATCCGGCATTAATATTAGTTGGGTGGAAGCTAAAAATTCCAGCAAAAAATGAGTTTTCAAAATATTCGGCTGCATTCCGAGCTACCTCCAAAAAGGGAGATACCAGTACTGCTAGCAGTTATGAAGAGGGAGTTGCCGGAATAGCTTCATTACTGGACAATCCCAAGTCCACCGGATCCACTGCTTATGGAAAAACAAAGAGCTCAGGTGGTGGAAACCTTTCGGGAGGATAATTGCATGAATATTGTTATTAATACCAAGTCTTTAGGAAAAACATATGAAATCAGTGAATTAATAACTAAGATATCTTTTGATGATAAATTAAATGATGGCTGCAGCAAGCTGGAATTTTCTTATATTAATGATGAGCTTATCATAGAAAATGGTGACGAAGTATTATTTGAATATGAAACAATAGCTTTTGTTGGAAGAGTATTTAACGTGAGCAGAGATTTGAAAAAAGAGATCAGTGTGACAGCTTATGATCAGCTCCGATATGCAAAAGGTAAGGATTATTTAACAAGCAAAAATGACACGATTACAACCTTGGTAAATAAGATGTGCATGCATTTTAATTTTAGCAAAGGTGTAGTCATGGACACGGGTTATGTGCTCAAATCACAATTATTTGACAATCAAACCTGGTTGGATATCGTATATTCCGGCATCAGCGAAACCCTGACGAATAAAAGTAAGTGGTATGTTCTTCGTGACGAAGGTGGAAAAATCACCTTGAGAGATATGGAAGACCTGTCGATTAACCTGATTCTTGGAGATCAGTCTCTTTGTTATGAGTACTCATATGAAAAATCCATTGATGATGAATTCTATAACCAGATCATGATACTCTCTAAAGGCAGTGAAGATTCCGGTAGTGAATTCATCTGCAGTAAAGAGGAAAAATCTATTCGTAAATATGGAATGCTTCAATATTTTGAGATCCTTGATAATTCAAATTCATCAAAGGCAAAAGCAAAGGCAGACGCGTTGCTTTCACTTTATAATGGTGAAAAACAAAGCTTGTCCTTGGATTGTCTCGGTGACAGCAGAGTAAGGGCCGGAAATAGTTTGTATTTTCAAATAAAGGATCTTAAGTTTGTAAATAAGATGGTTGTTAAATCAGTTACACATGACTTTCTGCCTGTCCATACAATGAAGCTAGAGGTAATGCTATGATTAATGAAATAAAAACAATTATACAGAATTATTTAAATAACGAGAAGTTTTGCTGTCTCCTACTTGGTACCGTTGTAGATGGAGGGGTAAGAGTAAGTGATAAACTTGTCGTTCCTTTTGACCTGATTACAGGAACGCTAAAAAATAAGATTTCCTATGGAAAAAGAGTTAGAATGCTCCGAGATCATGGAGGCCAGCAGTTTTTTATACTGGAGGTGATAGAAGATGATTAGCTCGATTATGGCAACAGATTTGACAATATCAGAAGAGATAGAGACTTCAGTGACATATCGATTATCCGAGAATAGATTTCAGGGCTTCACGGATGGTGCAGAAGCCTTGCAGCAAGCTATAGATAAGGTACTTAATACAGAAAAGTATGAGTATCCGATCTATAGCTTTTCTTACGGAATTGAG
>JARBTY010000251.1 GCA_029239935.1 Clostridia bacterium
CATCATAAAGCTCTGACCCTAAATCAACCCTAAATTAAAAATGCGCTCTAGGCATCTTTCTCCCTATAGCGCACTTGGCATAAAACCTTATTTATCAACTGTTTCTTACATCATATCTGTGGTTAAAACCTTTGAAAATGACTTTACTGATTTTTCTTAAAATTTTCCATCAAACTTTTACATATTTCATCAATTTCAGCCGCTCTTGGGTAGGCCCAAGCGTATCCACTGGCTTCCATATAACCTTTTTGACTCAATTGTTTAACTAAGTGCAAATCTTGTCTTCTTTTTATCTGATTTATCGTAATGAGCTCTTCTAGCTGATACAAATCACAGTCTATTTGATCTGGAATCACCCTATATTTCCCACGGCCGTTTTCCAGTACCTGTGAGAGACCTGCTTCTGCCAATCTTTTGCGCAGCAGATAAGTGGTTGCATGAAAATTCGTTTGGGCTTTTTCGCTATTATAGTCCGGCCATACGGCATCCGCTATCTTTTCCCACTTCACTGGTACCCCTTGTTTATGTATCAAAAAAGCCAACACTTCCTTAGCCTTGGAGTTTTTCCATGTCAAAACTTCACCGTTTAAAAATACTTCAAAATCACCAAAACACTGAACAAATGGTTTGCTGGGCTTTTGGGTCATCCTCTTGGTTTTAAGTAACCGCCTGATGGTTTTAAGTAACCTTTCTTCTGTCAAAGGTTTCATAATATAGTCTACAGCCTGCAGTTCAAAAGCTTCTACCGCGTACTGATTAAACGCTGTGACAAAAACAATATCTATATTTTCATTAAGATCTAGTACCTGCTGTGAAAGCTGTAGGCCATTAGTTTCTGGCATTTCAATATCTAAGAAGACAGCGTCCAGTGGGTTCTGTTTTAAATAATCCAATAACTGCTCCCCTGTTTCAAACAGACCACATAACTCTAGCTCCTCGATATTTTTCACTATCCTTTCGAATCTCTCAAGCCCGTGCCTCTCATCATCTACCGCCGCAATTTTTATCATATTTGTTTCCTCCCTTCTGGTATCACAAGTCTTACGCAGGTGCCACCCCCTACCAGGCTGGTGATATCAAGTCCTCTTCCATACAATCTTAGGAGCCTATGTTGGATATTAATTAGTCCTACCCTTTGATCCATTCTGTCTTCACTTAAAAGCATGGCAAGCTTTTTTTCCTCTATCCCCACTCCATCATCTTGAACTTCAAAAACAACGCCTTCATCGGCCTGCTTTATTCTTATGTAAACAGTCCCTCCGTTTATTTTTTTGGAGATACCATGTCTGATTGCATTTTCTACTAAGGGCTGAAGAATAAGCGCAGGTATTTGATAGTCCGCAGAACAGTCCACTACTTTAATGCATTGTATCTTTTGTCCAAAACGGGCCTTTTCTATGTTGAAATAAGTGTCTATGAATTCTAATTCCTTTTCTATTGTCACCCTTTTATCTAAGTGGTTAAACTCTAGACTCCCTCTTAAATAAACTGCTAAATCCACAATGAGTCCACCCGCTTTCTTCCCGTCTGTTTCGCAGACATTAAGAATGGCATTCAAAGCATTGTATAGAAAATGTGGTTTAATCTGTGCTTGTAAAAAGGACATTTCTGTTGCCATTATTTTATCCTTAAGTCTGTCTGCTTCAATTAAATTTTCATTGTACAGAATGAGCTTTTTATGGGTATTTGCTTCTTGCATGGCTTGAATAAAAGCCATCGCAATAATCACAATAAAATGACCATATAGAAACCTATAGGAGGCACTGATGGCGCCATATCCTTTATAATAAAATATATCTTGAATGATCGTCAAAATAAAGATACAAATGGCACTGAACATGACTATCGCGTACGCTCTTTTGTGCAGTACTGCTTTTACTAAAATGCCAATAATATAAATCATTTGTATAAATACCACTATGTACAGATACTCCGTAAATATTGCCATAAGGTGCGGCGGCATAAAAAGTAGTATTTCAAAAAACAAGGTGGGCAATAAGACCAACCGCCCTATCGTCTTTTTGTATTCCATAGGATACATACTCGCAACAAATAAAATCATCACAGGCATTAGATTATAACCTGTCAAATAATTAATATAGGTCATGGCACTGTATGAAATGTTAGGGAAAAAAATTAAAATCGGTATTTCACCCCATATGACTGAACGCAAAACAGTTATAAAACAAAGCAAACTAAAAAGCAGTGCTGTTTTGTTTTTTTTCTGCAAAAGAAAGAGTAATAAATAATATACACTGAATATAAAAATACTGCCAACAAAAAACAGCTGCATGATTAGGACTATCATTCTTTGTCTTTCTAATACTTGTTTAGAACCAAATACAAGACTTTCACGAAGTCCTCCCTTTACATAATTGAGATTGGCTACTTGAACAATCAGTTCTACTTCCTTAGTATCATTAGGCAGCTCTATGATGTGCGGGGCTTCTCCTTCTTTGAAGTCAGACCATTTATCTGATACCTTGCCTGCTTCTGCTGAGAGCTTCCCATTGACATAAAGCTTATAGGATGTGGCAACATGCCGAATACGAACTGCTGGATCTTTAATCGCCTCTGGATAACTCAGGAGCAGCCGATAAGTCGCAACCCCATGTTTTGGATAGACCTGTATCCCATGTCTTCCCTCCGTCCAGCTGCCCGGCACCTTCATAAGCGAGTCCATTTTGGGGGACTTCTCAGTTCTAAAATCCTCTGGCAGTAGTAACTTATCCCAATAAAATTCCCACTGCCCCTTTAATGCCACCAATTCATTTCCCTTTAAATCATTCTCTGTCAAATCAGCTCTGCCATTATGGACCCATTCGAACTTTAGCAAATACATCCTTCCAGTAGTCAAAAACATAACACCTATAACTAATAGGATGATGCTTATTCTCCAATTTAAACTGATTTTTATCCGTTTTTTGTTTTGATTCACTTTGATATACCTAGTCTCTTTCATATGTTAAACAAACCCTCTTTTTTTAGCATATCATTGCTGGCTAAATTTTAATATGTGTATAAAGTACAAAGCTTTCATACGGCTGTAAAACAACCCGGTCTTTATAGACTCTTTCTCCATAGTTAGAAATAATGCAGGTTATATCCTCATCTCCTTTAAAATCTTCAGGGATGATCATATCCTGTTCTGTGTCTGTAAAGTTACATACAACTAAAAGCTTTTCTCCTTTATAGGCTCTGGTATAGGCGAAAATAGTGTCACTTTCTGGCATGACTGATTCATACTCACCATATACAATGACTTTATACTTCTTTCTTAAATCAATTAACGTCTTATAATAACAAAAGATAGACTCTCGATTTTCAACTTGTTCTTTGGCATTAATGACTTTGTAGTTTGGATTTACTCCTATCCAAGGTGTGCCTGTTGTGAACCCCGCATTTGGCGATGCATCCCACTGCATCGGTGTTCTGGCATTATCTCTGCCTTTAAAACTAAGGCAGCGCATCATCTCATCATGGCCTACTAAGCCATTTCCTACCCATTCTTTATAAGCATTAATACTTTCAATATCTTTAAAATCATCTACGCTCGTAAAAGGATAATTGGTCATACCGAGTTCTTCCCCTTGATAAATATAAGGTGTCCCCTGCATCATATGAAGGCATGTAGCCAGCATTTTAGCCGATAGTGCGTGATACTCTGGTCTATCATCTCCAAACCTTGAAACAGATCTTGGCTGGTCATGATTGCACCAATAAAGGCTGTTCCACGCTTCCCCTCTAAGCTCTGTCTGCCATTTAGATAAAATCTTTTTAAGCTCTTTCATGGGAGCCTTGGTATCTGTCCATTTACCATACTTACCGCCTAGTTCTACGTGTTCAAAATGAAAGACCATATTCAATTCATCGGTATTTTCACCAGCATATAATTTGGCCTGCTCTATTGTAACTCCTGCAGTTTCACCTACGGTTATCAAATCATACCTAGATAAGACCTGCTGGTTCATCTCTTTTAAGTATTGATGCACATTGGGGCCATTTACACAATAGGGCGTAAAATCTCCATAAAGGCCTGAAATATTGGTGTCATCTGGGAGTTCCGCCACTTTCGAAATCATGCTGATAACATCCATCCGAAAGCCATCTATACCTTTTTCACACCACCACGTCATCATATCATAAATCTCCTTGCGGACTACAGCGTTATCCCAGTTGAGGTCTGGCTGCTTTGGCGAAAACAAATGCAGAAAATACATATCTGTATCGGCATCATACTGCCATGCGG
>JARBTY010000252.1 GCA_029239935.1 Clostridia bacterium
GTACTGAGGATTATACCATTACTGAGAAGACGAAACTTACAGGGATTGAAGCTGAAGCTAATAAATATATCCATCCATCATCTCATCCATCCACAATGATAGCTGAAGATAGCACTCATAGATTTGCAACCGATACAGAAAAGGCTACATGGAATGGTAAGTTAGCTCCATCAGGAGATGGAAGCAATTTGACGAACTCCTTTTCACAGGCATCTACTAGAGCAAACCTCAGCTCAGGAGAAAAAATATCAACCTCACTAGGAAAGCTTATGAAGTGGTTGGTGGATTTAAAATCAGTAGCTTTTTCAGGAAGTTATAGCGACTTAAGTGATAAACCTGCCATCCCTACCAGCTTACCTGCCAGTGGTGGAAATGCGACCACAGTAAATGGTCACACAGTAGGATCAGACGTACCAGCTAATGCCAAGTTTACAGATACAGTTTATACACACCCTAGTAGTCACTCTCCAAGCATAATCTCTCAAGATATGAGCAATCGTTTTGTTACTGATTCAGAAAAAGCGACTTGGAATGGCAAACAAGACTCATTAGGCTACGCACCAATTAACAAAGCTGGAGATGAAATGGAGGGAGCTTTATTACTTGCTAGTAGCACATTAATCTTAGTTCCCTTAAGGATTCCTCATGGAGTAACGCCAACAGCGCCTAATAACGGAGATATGTGGTCAACTACTTCAGGGTTGTTCTTCCGACAAAATGGTACAACGCGTACAATGGCACACACTGCATCTTGGAGTACTATATCCCAGGCAGAAGCTGAAGCTGGTACGGCTACTTCTCAAAGGCTATGGACTGCACAAAGAGTTAAACAAGCAATTGATGCAAATGCTATGCCAAAGGGTTCCATAAGCTGGGGACAGCTAAAGGGGGTATGATAATTGGAATACGGAGAAAATATTTATGGTCAAGAGAACTATGGTTCTGTAGAAGGTAGTACTGATCCAGTTGTACCCACTATTGTAGACCTAATGAAATATCTGCCAGACTACTGGCGGGAAAACATAACCATGAAGGAATTACAAGAAATTTTCGGTAAAGAAGTGGCAACATTAATTGACAGTTTTACATTTGCTATGGAGCAGCTTTTCATTGATACTGCAACCACCGGGCTTTTAAGGTATGAAAAAATCTTAGGATTAGAGACGGATGTCAAAAAATCTTATGCCTACAGGAGAGAAAGAATAAAAGCAAAAATGATGGGTTCTGGCACGACTACAAAGCAGATGATTATCAATGTAGCCAGTGCCTTTTCTAATGGAGAAGTTGAGGTCATCGAATATCCAGCAGAACATCGGTTTGTAGTTAAATTCGTAGGAATTAAAGGAGTACCAGGTAATATGAAAGATTTGACTCTAACCATAGAGGAAATTAAACCAGCTCATTTAGCATTTTCATATGAGTATACTTACAATACCTGGAGTACAATGCAGTTGAAGACATGGGGGGAGGTAAGAGATATAACATGGCAAAAAATAAAAATAGTTTAAAGGAGGAATTTAAATGCAACAAACGGCAAATCTTGGACTAAAAAAACCAGAGTATACAGATTTCGTGGACATCCAAGATATTAATGGCAACATGGACGAGATAGATAAACAAATAAGTAATTTATCAGATAATATGGGAGGTTTAGCAGGACTTCTTACTTCCGCAAAAACGAGTTTAGTAGCCGCGATTAATTCATTGCTTACTTTAGCCACTAACACGCTGGATGGACTTATGAGTAAGGAAGATAAAACTAAGTTAGATGGGATTGACGAAGAAGCGAATAACTATAGTCATCCCACTACAGCAGGAAACAAGCATATTCCTTCTGGGGGGGATACAGGACAGTACTTAAAGTATTCAGCGTCTGGTACCGCCGCATGGGATACAATTACGAAAGATGAGGTAGGACTTGGGAGTGTAGAGAACTATGGGATAGCAACTCTTGCAGAGGCACAGGCCGGCACTGCTACAAACAAGCTTATGACACCCGCTTTGGTAGTTGAAGCTTGTAAAAAGTTTGGAGGCGATATAGTGGGGAAAGTATTTAGTTTTGAATATATAAATCAGATACTAACAAATGGAGAAAATTTATTAAAAAATTATAATAACCCTAAAGGGGGGATGGTTAGAATATTACTGAGAACATATAGTTCAGCTTATATATACAGAATAGTTGTAGATGGGGTTACTGTAGCGAATGGAACATCATTTGAATTGGTGTATTTGGGCTCCAGTGATTACGCATCATGTAGTCCATTAGATGTACCTTTTAAAAGTAGTATTCAGATATATGCAACATTTACAGGTACTACTTCTGGCCATCAAATTGTGCTGCATTATTATATTAATTCTTAAGGAGGGTGACATATGAGGCGTTTAATTACCGTGGATGTTAATAAAAATATTGTCAGATTAATAACTACATTTGATGATAATGAAGAAGGCGTAGAGTTAACAGTATCAGAATATGAAAAAGCAAAACTATATACTAAATTCAATTCCGAGGATAGAGAATTTTGGGAATTAAAAACAGGAGATTTACAATCTAATCAAGATGATCTCTGGAAAGCACAGATCGAAGGAGCAATAGGTACTCTAGCAGTGCAAGTAGCAAAAAATACGTTATTACAAGGAGGTAATTTATGATGAACGAGACATTAACACAGATGATGCAACAAAACATTTTTACAAGAGTTGCAGTAGCTGCAGTAAATCAAAAGACTCAAGATGTACAGGGGATGCAGCAACTTACAGCATTGTATTTGGCTATGGGGTGGATATCGGCAGATGAAGCGGCAGAGGTTTTAGGATATGCACAGCAAAAATTAGTAGCAGCATAGTATAAACAAATAATCATTTGTTAATAAAGAGAATAAGACAATTTTACTACCTATTAGGGATGCAATGAAATTAGGTGAATGTGTGAAAATAGAAAACATAATGATATTATCGGGGCTGCTATTAACATGTTTTAATATAGCAGCCTTTTTTATTGGACGGGCAAAAGACATCAGGGAGTATACCAGAGATGAAAATAAAGTCTCTACAGATCTTGAAATTGTGAGGCAAGGAAATAGTACGATACTGATTAAGCTGGATAAAATGGATATGAAGATGGATAACATGCAGGAAAGATTAGTCAGGGTAGAAGAAAGTACAAAACAAGCCCATAGACGTCTTGATGAGCATCTTATTCAGGATAAAAATTAAAGATAAAGCAGTAAAACTGTATGGGAAAAGGGGGTAAAAGACTAATGGTAGAAATTTTAAAAGTGAATGGCGGAAATATTTTAACATTATTTATGAGTGTATTAATAGGTATAGTGCTTATAAAAAATGGGTATCGGGAAAAGGTCAGACAGACCCTCTTTTTTCTTGTATGTAAAGCAGAAGAGGCTTATGGAAATGGAACTGGAGCCATTAAATATGCAGCGGTAACAACTTGGTTATATGAAAGAATGCCAAGTCTACTTAAATTCATCTTTTCACAAAAAGAGATAGGCCATATGGTTGAACAAGCAGTTGTAGAAATGAAGAAATATTTAGCAGAAACACAGGGGAATGACTAGGTGGTGAGAAATGAAGGTAATGATTGATCCGGGGCATAGAAACAATACTTTAGACTATGGTGCCTGCGGTAACGGACAAAAGGAATCCTATCTGGCCCTGCAAATAAGCGAAAAGCTTAAGGACAAGCTAGAGAGACATCATATTATAGCTTACATGACAAGAGAAAATGAAAATCAAACAATAAGTATAACAGAGCGGTCAGCTAAAGCCACAAATCTTAAATGTGATTTGTTTGTAAGTATACATATTAATAGTGCCGTTAACGGTGAGGCCAGCGGCATAGAAGTACTTTACAGGGAAGAGAAAGAACTGGCCGAAAGCATGTCGTATGCGATGAGTACCCTAACAGGAGCAGTCAATCGCGGTGCCAAATGGCGGACGGACTTAGGGGTTTTAAATGGGTTTAAGAAGGCGATATTGATTGAATGTGGGTTTATCAGTCATCCTAAAGAGTGCCAAAGATTGACCGAGGAGACTTATCAAGATAAGCTGGTGGAAGCCATAGCAGATACAATAGTTAAAAAATACAAAATAGTTGTAGATAACAGCGATTTAGAATTAAAGGCTGCAGTTACTAAGCTGATTGTAAAAGATGTAAAGATTAATGCAACGGCTTGGAATACACTTGAAAAAATGCAGCTCAGTTATACCGAGGCA
>JARBTY010000253.1 GCA_029239935.1 Clostridia bacterium
TATAAGAGATTTTGGTATATTGCTAGATATTGGAGATGTCATTAGGGAAAAAAGAGATCGGGATTATGTTCTTTATATGAGTGCATTATATTTAGGCCGAAGGATATCAGATATATTGCCGTTAAAAGTTAGAGATGTGAAGAATTTAGATTATATCTATCTAAGAGAAGAGAAGACAAATAAAGAGGCAGTCATAGAGATCCATGAAGATTTAAAAGCTATTTACAGGAAGTATTGTGAAAGCAAAAAGGATAGAGAGTATTTGTTTAGAAGGAGTAAGGGAAAGAATGAACCCATCACAAGACAATGGTTTTGGAAAATACTTCATGAGGCAGCAGAAGAAGTAGGGCACAAAGAAAAAATTGGATGCCATTCACTTAGAAAAAGCATGGGATATTGGATGTTCAAAAATGGCGTTGACCCTTACACAATCATGTTATTTCTAAATCATTCAGATATAGCAACTACCAAGCGCTATATAGGTGTAACACGGGATGATGTAAGTGAAGCCACAAGAAAAGTATCATTTACCAAAAGAAGATAGGTAAATCTATTTTTGTAGAGTAATTGACTTAATTTAGTGTGTGTCAACTATCTTAGAAAAAGTCTGAGTTTCTTCTATTAGAGTCCAAAAACAAAAGATAATTTACAGAATATAAGATAAGTAAATTATAAAACAATTAAGCAAAATAGCCTGTAGCCTTTGATACATATAGTTCTATAACTTGAAAAGATATATGAGCCTAGAATGAAACAAGAAAAAGTATTGTGCAACATAACAA
This sequence comes from Clostridia bacterium, assembly GCA_029239935.1. Next base: position 783 of record JARBTY010000253.1, read on the forward strand.
GGAGTTATGTCACTTCCGGTTTTTTAAATTTGGCCCCAAATAGCAGCCACTGGAGGCTGCTTGTTGTTAATTAATATACAATCTTTGAGGTATTATAAGGGTAATATGAGCATATCCTAGAGGCCTTGATAGTCAATAGGTTCTTCTAGAGAAAAAAGCTGACATGCGGGTCTGGCGAGGCCCGGGGTTTATCTATTTTAAGGGGTTTTTTGAACTCAATTTCTTTCCCTAAAAAAACGGAAATAGGTGAGGTGAGACAAATGACAGAAACCAGTAAGAAATTAATGAGTGCAGATGAGGTTGTGGTAAGTACAAAGGTTATTGCCAGCATTCTAGATGTATCAACTCGAAGGATTAATCAGATGGTGGAGGAGGGGATATTAGAAAAAATTAAGACTGGCAGTTTTAATCTAGTTGTTACCATGAGAAAGTATATCCTCTATCTTAAGACTAAAAATGACAATGAAAATGCGGTTAATAGCACTGAAAAAGAATTTGAAATCGAAAAGATGCTGCATGAAAAGGCGAGAAGGCAAAAAGCTGAATTGGAGCTGGCGCTGATGCAAGGGTCCATGCATGACGCTGGGGATGTTGAGCGCGAAATGGGAAAAATGATTATGGCATTTAAGGCTAAGGTGTTAACAATCCCATCTAAGATATCAGCACAATTAGCTGTAAAAAAAGATGTCACAGTTATAGAGGATATTCTGAAGGATGAGCTTTGTAACGCTTTACAAGAATTAAGCGAATATGATCCTGAGCTATTTAGACATGATACATATGTTGACCTTGATAATGATGGGGTGGTTGCAGATGGAGGTTAATAAAAATATGTCTCTTGATAATCTGTTTAGAAATATAGCGAGGCTTGTAGCTCCTCCTAAAAAAGTTACTATGAGCCAATGGGCCGATGAGTTCAGACAGATATCAAGAGAAGCCGCATCCGAACCAGGGCAATGGAGTACTGACAGAACGCCTTACATGCGTGAGATTATGGATGCTATTAGTAATGCAAAAATAAAAAAAGTAGTTATAATGAGTTCCGCACAAGTTGGAAAATCTGAAATATTACTTAATGCTATTGGTTATTATGTTGATTATGATCCATCGCCTATTATGCTGGTGCAACCTACACTTGAGCTTGCTAAATCATTCAGTAAAACAAGGCTTGCACATATGATAAGGGATACAAAAGTCCTTACTGATAAGTTTGATGATGCTAAATCAAGAGATGGGGATAATACAGTTCTACAAAAATCGTTTATAGGAGGGTACATAAAACTAGTTGGTGCAAATTCAGAGAAGTCTTTATCAAGCGCGCCTATAAGAATACTTTTAGCGGATGAAATAGATAGGTATCCTGAATCTGTAGGTGAGGAGGGTGATCCGCTTTCACTTGCTGAAAAAAGAACTACAACATTTTGGAACCGTAAGAAAGTATTTGTTTCAACACCCACTAACAAGGGAGCCTCGAAAATAGAGGATGAATACAACTTAAGCACCATGGAAAAATGGAATCTTCCTTGTCCACATTGCGAGGAATTTCAGCCATTGGAGTGGAGCAGGATTAACTTTGATGATGAGACCATGACATGTAAGCACTGCGGAGACAGAGCCAGTGAGTTAGATTGGAAAGGTAGCCAAGGTAAATGGATTGCGTTACATCCAGAGCGCTCTGATAGAGGATTCCATCTGAACGAGCTTGCCTCACCATGGAAAAGTTGGGGGGAAATAATAAAAGAGTTTAAACAAGCAAAAATATCACTTGAAACTTACAGGGTATGGGTTAATACCTCATTGGGTGAAACATGGGAAGATCATTCCGAGGAAACCAGTGAAGACGTACTTCTTAAAAGACGAGAAGTGTATAATTGCCAAGTGCCAGATGATGTGCTTGTCTTAACTGCTGGAGTGGATACGCAAGATGACCGATTGGAGGTTGAAGTTGTTGGATGGGGTGTGGGTGAAGAATCATGGGGGATAAAATATACAGTTTTTAGAGGTGTCCCAGATAAGCCAGCTGTGTGGAAACAACTTGATGACTTATTAAATTATGAATTTTCATATAAGGATGGCAGTAAAATCCGCATAGCTACGACCTGTGTTGATAGCGGAGGTCATTACACACAAGAAGTTTATAAATATTGTAAGTCACGTCAAAACCGAAGGGTATGGGCCATAAAAGGACGGGGTGGAGCAGGCATACCCTTTGTGGGAAAGGCTACAAAAAATAATCGTGAGGCATGTCATCTCTTTACATTAGGGGTAGATGCAGGAAAAGAAACTGTGACATCCCGTCTTAAAATAGAATACTTTGAAGATGGTGATACCTCAGGATATTGTCATTTTCCAATGGATGATGATACAGGGTATAATCAGGATTTTTTCAAGGGCTTGTTATCAGAGAAATATAAAAAGACAACTACCAAACAAGGTAAATCTAAGTTTGAATGGGTTAAAGTCAGTTCTGCAAGAAATGAACCATTAGACCTTAGGAACTACGCAACAGCCGCCCTGAAAATATTAAATGTGAATTTAGAAGAGCTGAAGAAGCAAAAGGTTAGAGGCAATTTATATGGTCAGAGAACTGTCCCTAAAAAAAGAAGAACACTTAGTAAAGGGGTGAGATAAAAATGAGTGCGTGGACATTAGAACAAGCCAAGCAGCATTTAAAAGCTTGGATGGACGCGGAGTTAAAAGTTACAATAGGGCAAAGCTATAAACTTGGCTCAAGAGAACTCAATAGGGCTAACCTGTATCAGATAAGAGAGCAGATTAAGTTCTGGAAAAATCAGGTTGATGTATTAGAAAATCAATTAAAAAGGAGAGGGACTAATCGTGTAATGCGAATAGTCCCTCGTGATTTATAAATCACGAATATAGGAGAGGAGGTGAAGAAGTAATATGAATTTTTTTGAAAAAGCCATAGCAAGTGTATCTCCACAAACAGCTCTTAGAAGGGAAGTTGCAAGAAAACAATTAGGACTAATTAATAGTGGTTATGGTAATCACGGGGCAAGTCATTCAAAAAAAAGTATGAAAGGCTGGCTATTTGGTGGCGGTGGCCCCAAGGAAGATATTGAAAACAATGTACAAGTTTTACGGGAACGTTCAAGAGATCTTTATATGGGAGGGGCGCCTATTGCCACGAGTGCAATCAAGACTACCAGGACGAATGTAGTAGGTTCGGGTCTCAAATTAAAGCCATCTATAGATTATGAATTCCTTGGTATGACAGAGGCACAAGCTGATAAATGGGAAAGAGAGGTTGAAAGAGAATTTAAGCTATGGGCTGAAACGCCTAATTGTGATTTAGCAAGAATCAATAATTTCTATGAACTTCAGCAGTTGGCTTTTTTAAGCTGGTTGATGAATGGAGATACATTTGCTCTTTTACCTTTTACAGAAAGAAAGGGCATGCCATACGATCTTAGAGTG
>JARBTY010000254.1 GCA_029239935.1 Clostridia bacterium
GGCAGCGGTCTGCTCCATGCCTGCTGACAACTCTTGTGTTGTAGCAGAAACCTCTTCTATTTCGACATCTAGTTCTGAGATATTATCTTTAATACGTATTGTAAATTCTTCAAGAATTTTGGCCCCACCTATCACTCCGTTGATAATCTCTTTAGTCGAATTTTTCATTGCATCAATTGCCCTAGCTAAGTCTCCTACCTCATCATGATTTCTAAAAAGTTTTTGTGGAACCTCATCTGTAAAGTCTGATTCCGCCATGTTGGTCAAAATTTTTGAAACAACCGCTACAGGTTTTATGGCTCTATTAATGATGTAATATTTAAAAACCATAATGCATGCAAGCATCCCTATACTCACGCCAATCATGAGTTTAAGAAGCGCATAATACTCTGCTAAAATGGATTTTACCGGAATAATGCTCACATAAGTCCAGTATTCTTCACTTCCTTCTAAATGCACTGGGCTAAATACTCTTAAGACCTCTTCCCCGGTTTCTGCAAGTCTGCCAGTTGCCGAAAACTGGTATCCCCTTGAAGTCTTTTGGAGCAGCGGCACCCATTCCTCTTCTTTTGCTGCATTTGTATTAACTTTGTCAACAGCCCCCTGCCCCGTTGCCACATAAATACCGCTTGCAGACAAAAGCTCAGCAAATCCTCCCATAGGCTTTACTCTTTCAATCTCTTCCTGCAAATCGTTAAGTTCCATATCAATGCTTACAACCCCTACAAACTTTTCTCCCCGCAATATGGGCAGAACAATTGAAGCCATTGTTACATCTTTTCCTTGCACGGGGTACGTTATAGGATCAGTTAAATAAATATTTTTTGTATTTTTAGGCACATTATACCACTTCATTTGTTCTTCAGTATATTCCTCATATACACCAATATCAACAAAAAAATCTTGTCCGTCGCGGGTTATATAGGGCATGAAGCGTCCATCCTTTCCATGGCCTTCTTCTCCGCTATACTGCTTATCATGGCTGTCAAGTTCCCCTGCCTCATAAGCAATGGTTATGCCAAATATATCTTCATGAACATTTAACGCAGCCTTGATGGATGTCATAACGACCTCCCTAGAGACCTTATCTTCTTTTCGCATCGCTTCTGTTTCATTCGCTAAGGACTGTGCAACAATTTTTATTTTATTAAATTTTTGTTCAACTTGACTGCCGTAATACTGAGCATTTAACTTGGCGATTGCCATTGCCTGTTCCTGACTACTGATGAAAATTTGACTTAAAACAATGGTAATTAACACTGCAAACCCTATCAAAACCACGATGCCCGTATAAAAACTCAGCTTATGTCCCAATCTCATCTTTTTAATCATTTCAATGTACCTCCATAGATTACCTTATGTTTTAGTCTATAGGATGACCACTTATGTTTTGACATTAATATACTTAATTCTACATTGAAAATATTGGTTTTATGTTGGCTTTTTATTGGTTTTATATTATGAAATGGTTAAATCTGAGCATCTATACTATGAACGTCACTGTCATAGAAAATGTGGCTATCCCACCCGTATCAACTGCCGATGCCAAATGAATCCTTGTTCTATGAGGCATACCAACAATGACATCATGATTGGCCACTATATTTTTCAAAAGAGTTTTGAGTTATGCGGCGGAATTATAAAAATAAAATCATAGTTGACAATTAGTCTAATTAGACTATAATGGTTAAGTATCACTAGTCTAATTAGACTAATAATGCACTTCTTCATAAATGTTTAAAAAAGAAAGGATGAAAATAATGGTTAAATCGTTTTTGATGTTAGGACAGTCAAATATGGCTGGACGAGGATTTATTGATGAAGTAACCCCATTTTATAATGAAAGAATACAAATGTTGCGTAATGGCAGATGGCAAATGATGACTGAACCCATTAATTATGACCGTCCTGTTTCAGGCATAAGTCTGGTTGGTTCATTTGCAGATGCATGGTGTCGCCAAAATCCAACGGACACTATTGGCTTAATTCCTTGTGCTGAAGGTGGTAGTTCACTGGATGAATGGGCCGCGGACGGAGTACTTTTTAAACATGCCATAAGTGAAGCTAAATTTGCTATGCAAAATAGTGAGTTAACAGGGCTTTTATGGCATCAAGGTGAAAGCGATAGTACCAATGGCAACTACAAAGTCTATTATAAAAAATTACTTTTAATTATTGAGGCACTTAGAAAAGAGTTAAATGCTCCAGCTATTCCCCTTATCATTGGTGGTTTAGGAGATTTTTTAGGCAAAGAAGGTTTCGGAAAAAGCTGTACTGAGTATCACTTGATTAATCAAGAGTTACAGAAATTTGCTTTTGAACAAGATCATTGTTATTTTGTTACAGCAGCAGGTTTGACTTCTAACCCTGATGGTATTCATATCGATGCCATTTCTCAAAGAAAATTTGGTTTACGGTATTTTGAAGCCTTTTCTACTAAGCAACACGTATTGAAGCCACTCATGAATGAAAATGAATTGATAAATCTGAGCCAAGCTAACACCTACACCAAGACAGAAACGATCTATCTAAAAAGTATGGAGCTCGCACTTGGAAAAATATCCTATGATGAATTCGAATCTCAATTCATACAAATCACCAATGGCTAAACTTTATCATTACGGAATAACTATTCGTATTATTTTGATGAAACGTATTAAGGAGGTGTTTTTTGATACCATTACTGATTTTAGGTTTACTCAAGCAAAACCCAGGTTCTTACGGATATGAATTATTAGCTCTAATGGAAGAAAGGCACTATAAATATATAGTCAACTTCACTAAAGGGTCATTCTATTACAATCTTCAACAATTAGAAGAAAAACACTATATCAAAAAAATTGACCCATTAGATAATACACGAGAGGCACATCATTATATACTCACTGAACTAGGAGATAAAGAATTTGAAAACCTGATGTATAAGTATGGCTCTAAGACAGAGTATATCAATTTATCCTTTTATATCACCATGCTATTTGCTAATGAATATAAAAGCGAGGAGCTCATCAAACTGATAGAAATACAAATCGAACAAACTAAAACGAAAATTTCTTTATTAGAACAATCTCTTGAGGGCCGTAAAATTCCCCTTACTTATTTTAGAAAAATGTTGGAAAATTCACGTTCTCATCATTTAGTAAATGTTCGATGGTTTGAGGAACTGTTAAAAGATATAAGAAATGAAAATTAAGGAACTTCCATCGATTTTATACTTCATGAATACACTTTTTATTGAAATACTCCATCAGCAAGTAAATGCTCGCTCCTAAAATGCCTGTATAAAATAACGTCCAATCGTTTCTTTCACTAGCTACAATCAGCTCAAAAAGATTATAGCTTGGGATCAGCACAAAAATTCTATCCAAGGGATTCTCTCCAATTACTTTAAGAACAGGTAATACCGAGAGCATCCCTATGATTTTGACCAGTGTAAGCCCCTGGATTTTATTTTTGCCCCATACACTGACCACCAGACCTACTACAGGGGCTAACAAAACTGCTTGAATGCCTATAAAAAACAAATGTTCCTTAGGTACCACTTCAAATAAAGCCATGACTATGATTCCAACAGCTGCAAGCACTGCTGTCATCATCATTCTCAGCTTCACATACCCTTTGATACCTAAAGGACTTACTGCATAAAAACTTATCATATGCTCATCTTTTTCATCTAAAACCCTAAACCCTATGACCATCCCTGCCAAAAAAGGTATCATGACTATAAAAATATATTGAATCACTTCTTGATAGGGTTTGAAAAAATCCAGCCGCAAAACAAATACTTTGTAAATAACGATAAAGATAAAAGGTGTTAGGATACTCATCCATACCATGGGATCCCTTTTCATATACTGTAAATCGTTTTTCAATATGGCTTTTCGCATCTAGCTCCCTCCAAACAATTTATGATTTACTTTTTGGACCGTCAGCCCATAAACTATTCCCAATATGACTATCAGATAACCCATTGAAAAATGGATGACACTTTGTCCTTTTATGCTTTTTTCTATTAACCCAAAGACCTCATAAGTCGGCACAAGTCTTGCTAAAGGGATAGTAATGAGTTTGAAATAATCCAGCAAAGGCAGTGTCAGTATTGTTCCTACACCTATTATGACTACTAGATAGTGATTAATTGTTTGGGTATAGACAGCTGTCAAGAT
>JARBTY010000255.1 GCA_029239935.1 Clostridia bacterium
GGGCACCAAAACTTTAAGATCTTATGTGGGAAGTTATAATGGCCTTTATATGCTTTATCAGGATATGGTACAGGTGGCAACAACTCATTTGTGGGATGGAAAAACCGGTGAGTATAACCTGCCTTATATTGAAAAAATGCTACCGGGTATACCCGTGACGGTTATTCATATAGCAGACCGTATGATGGGCTATTATGTGGCTAATGGCAATCCTAAAAAGATTACTTCGTGGGAAGATTTGAAAAGGACAGATGTCACTATCAGTAACAGAGAAAAAGGAAGTGGTACTCGGATACTGTTAGATGAACGTTTAAAAATCATGAAGATTCCAAGCAGCCATTTAAAGGGGTATGACAGAGAGTACTCATCACATCTTGCCATGGCCAGTGCGGTATCAAGAGGAAGTGCTGACTTTGCTTTAGGAATTGAGAAATATGGCATGACAGTTAAAAGTATCGATTTTGTGCCTCTCCAAAAAGAAAGATATGATCTTGTTATCAAAACGGAGAATCTTAGGATTCCAGCTTATCAAGCCATTTTGGAGATTATTCAGTCGGAGGAATTTAGGTTGGAGTTAGAAGGACTTGGGGGATATGATCTGGAGGGAATTGGTGAAGCGGTAAATTAAAGAATAATTAAACAATAAAAAGCTTGCACAATGGGTCTTATTAAAGCCGTGTGTAAGCTTTTTATTTTCATAATACTAAGGCAGAGTGCTTTATGTTATAATAAAGACAATGAAGCGCTAAAGAAAGGGGAAGGCTATGAAGCTTGTTACAGTATCAGGACCACCATCGTCAGGAAAAACATCGGTGCTGCTAAGAGTCATTGAAGAGCTTAAAGAGCATCACACAGCACTGGGGGTTGTGAAATTTGACTGTTTAAGTACCCATGATAAAGCCCTTTATGAAAAAAAGAATATTCCTGTAAAAGTAGGGATTTCAGGAAATCTTTGCCCGGATCATTTCTTTGTAACCAATATAGAGGCTTGTTATGAATGGGGCAGAGAAAGTGGTTTTGAATATCTGTTTACTGAAAGTGCGGGGTTGTGTAACAGATGTTCCCCTCATATTAAAAATATTATTGCAGTGTGCGTGATTGATTGTCTTTCAGGGATTTATACGCCACATAAAATAGGACCTATGCTAAAACTCGCAGATGTGGTTATCATTACAAAAGGGGATATTGTATCTCAGGCAGAAAGAGAAGTTTTTGCTTTTAAAGTAAGACAGTCCAATCCAAAGGCCCAAATTATTTTTATAAATGGGAATACAGGACAGGGAGCTTTTCAGGCGGCAAAACTATTGCAGAACTTATCAAGTGAAGACGAGGTTCATGAAAATAGGCTGAGATTTAGTATGCCGGCAGCTATTTGTTCGTACTGCTTAGGGGAAACCAAGATCGGCTCTGACTATCAGATGGGTAATGTGAAAAAAATGCATCTTGAGGTAGAAAATAAAAAAGAAAATATAAAAAAACAGATGGATGATGAAGAAGCGCGAGAAGAAGGCGTATATGGAAATCTCCACAAGATTCAATCTCTTTCAATCATTGGAGGGGTAGATAAAAAGGGTGAAGATGAGCAAATTCAGCTGTCTATTAAACCAGGGGACATTATTAGTATTGTAGGGCCCACCGGTTCTGGCAAAAGCAGATTGCTTGCGGATATCGAGTGTATGGCTCAAAAGGATACACCTACCAAAAGACAGATTTATATCAATGGTGAGGTACCGGATGGAGAAGTACGTTTTTCAATTGAATCCAAATTAGTGGCTCAGATTTCACAAAATATGAATTTTATTATGGATTTAACAGTAGAAGAATTTATTAAAATACATGCCAAAAGCCGTATGATTGAAGGAATCAATCAAGTGGCGGAAAAAGTGTTTCAAAAAGCCAATGAATTATCGGGAGAGCCTTTTGATAAAAATACACCTGTAACAGCCCTCAGTGGAGGGCAGTCAAGGGCCCTTATGATAGCCGATACAGCGCTTATCAGCGCCTCTCCGATTGTGCTGATTGATGAAATTGAAAATGCAGGGGTAGATCGAAAAAAAGCATTAGATTTATTGGTAAATGAAGAAAAGATTGTTTTGATGTCAACCCATGATCCTATTTTGGCGTTGATGGGGCATAAAAGGATCATTATTAAAAATGGCGGTATTCTTAAAGTGATAGAAACAACTGAGGAAGAAAAAAACAATTTAGTATTTATCCAGCTGATAGATGATAAGATGATGGTATTAAGGAACAAGCTGAGACGGGGAGAAAGCCTTAATAGTGATATCAAAAAGACATTTAGTATCGAATAAGAAAAAGGGGTGTTAGGATGCAGGAGGAGATGAAGACCATGCAAAAAGACTTTTTGGCACTTTTGCCGTGCCCACTTAAGGTGCCACTAGAAAATGCTTTTATGAGTTATGTGGGAGAAGAGACTGACTTTACCTATGCACTAGAGGGTAATGCGAACCATCATGATTTATTTTTTGATCCAAAAGAAAAGGTTGCATCATTAGATGAATTGTCAGAGGTAATGATTAGCTCGGGATTGAATAAATTTTACTATAAGCCTTTTATAGATGCCTATGTAGGTAAAGATCTTTTTGAAGATATTGAAAGAGAGTCAAAAGACTTAAAGGACAGCCATGGTCTAAGAGACCCTAAAGGCACCTATCATATTTTTGCTATGAATCTTTTGGTGATGGCGGTGGATCTGGATCAGCTAGGAGACAGGGAGCCGCCAAAGTCTTGGAAGGATGTATTAGATAAAAGCTATAAAGATCAAGTGGCTATCAGGGGTAAAGACGGTAAATACTGTGAAACGACACTACTTGCGGTCTATAAAGCCCATGGTATGATGGGAATTGAAGCTTTGGCGCAGTCAGTAAAATGCGGATGGCATCCGGCACAGATGGTTAAAGCTATTGGAAAAGGAAAAACAGATGTCCCTACAGTGAGTATTATGCCTTATTTTTATGCCAAAATGTTAATGGGGAATCCAAGAGTTAAGATTGTGTGGCCAGAAGAAGGGGCGATAGTTAGTCCGATAACGATGATGGTAAAAAAGGAAAGAAAGACAGAATTAGATGTAGTTATTGATTTTTTTAAAAGCAAGCAGGTAAGGGAAATCTGCGCTAGCTGCTATTTGCCAAGCCCAAAAGATTTTGACAGCCAAGAGGAACTCAAAGATAAAAAACTAAATTGGGTGGGCTGGGATTTTATTTATAAAGAAGATATCGAAAACTTATTAGAGCAATTAAATAGTTACTTTATATAAAGCGTAGAACGAAGAAAAATAGGAGGTATTATGAGAATATTAATCACAAACGATGATGGCATTCATGCAAGGGGGATACAGGTTCTAGCCAAGGAAATCGCTCAAAAACATGAGGTTGTTATTGTTGCACCAAGAGAGCAAAAAAGTGCTTCAAGTCATTCGATTTCCATACACGAACCGATAAGAGTCAGAGAAGAAAAATTATTTGGATTGCAATGTAAGGCCTATAGTGTTGTGGGGACACCGGCAGATTGTACGCAGATGGGTGTGTCGCTATTAGCAGGAGAGGTAGATTTGGTTCTCTCGGGGATTAACAGAGGCGTGAACTGCGGAACAGATATATTATACTCAGGGACCGTTTCGGCAGCTATAGAAGGTGCTATTTATAATATTCCCTCTATAGCCGTCTCGATGGAAGTGGACTGGGAAAAAGAAGACGAGACCTATGAAAAAGCTGCAAGATGGGCCAGTAGGGTTATTGATACGGCCATTTCACAAGATTATCTAAGAAAAAATATTGTGCTTAATTTAAATATACCCCATGTTCCAGAAGACCAAGTTAAAGGACTCAAGGTATGCAAACTAGGAAAGTCGACTTATCAGACAGAATATGTTTTGGTAGAAGAGCATGATGATAAGGTTTATACGATAAAAGGCACCAGAAATAAGATTGAAGAAGAGGATTCAGATCTTTATTATATATCACAAGGTTATGTCACATTAACACCACTACATTTTGACTTTACTGATTTTAAAATGATGGATCAAGCAGAAGAATATTTTGACTATACTATATAAGGAGAATGAAAAATGGCTAAAATTGTTTGCCCAGGAGAATTATTAATTGATTTTGTATGTGATGACAGAGATACAAAGCTTC
>JARBTY010000256.1 GCA_029239935.1 Clostridia bacterium
ATTATAGACGATAAAACTACAGAAGACAATGTAACAAATAGTAAAACTGCAATCGAAAATAATGAGTTAAATGTAGATAGAAAATTAAATTCTAAACAAAGTAATTTAACAGAAATAAGCGAAGAGTCTAAAATTCAGTACGAAACTATTATTATGGAAGATTATAATTTCGTTCAGTTGATGGACGAAGTATACCTTAACATAGATAAATATGAGGGGAAAGAAATACAACTTATAGGATTTGTTTATAGGAGTGCAGAATATGGAGAAAATGAATTTGCTGTAGCCAGAATGCTTCTAACATGTTGTGTAGCAGATACGCAACTCACTGGCTTTTTATGCAGTTATAGTAAAGCAATGGAACTTGAACTGAATTCATGGGTCAAGGCAACTGGGACGATAAAAAGTAGAGATTATAATGGGGATAAAATACCTATCATCGCAGTTGAAAAACTAGAAAAGGCAGAAAAACCTCAAGATGAATATGTGTATCTTGGTTAAGGAATATTACATCTTGAGTCTGTAAATAATTTTGTCTATTCTCTTTGCTGTAAGCAAATGAAAATTAAATATATCATTATGATACAATAGACTATGTTATTTAAATTTATGTCTAAGGATATGGCTTATTTTCTGTTTTAAAATTGAACTCAATTGTTCATGTGTATCTAACAACTTTCCCTTACAATAAGTTTATGAGGAATGATAATTTTAATCTTCTCTTTTCTTACTTCATTGATTTGCTCCAGTAATAATTTTATGCCAAGCTCTCCCATAAACTTCGTATAAATTTTAATTGTAGATAAGGTAGGGGAAGTGTACTGACAAGCTGGAATATCATTACAGCTTATGATGGAGAGATCATTTGGAATGCTAAGAGCAAGCTCATTAAGTGCACGCAAACCGCCTATAGCTAAAGAATCGCTTGCCATAAAAATGCATGAAGGTAGGTTGTCTTGATTAGCTTTAATAAGAGCATGCGTTAGCTCATAGCCATCTTTAAAATTATAATGCCCAACTCTTATATAATCTGGGTTATAAAGATTTAAACGAGACAGATAATCTATAAACTCACTTTCTCTATCATCTGTTGATAAGTCATTTGCTCCAATCACACTTTCACGGCCGCCGATATAAGCAATTTTTGTATGTCCCTTAGCAAGTAGGTAATCTAATACATCGCGGGTAATTTGTCTGAAATCTACCTGGATACTGTCAAATTCAAAACAAGAAGAGCTGCCGTGCAACAAGACGATATGATCAGAGTACTTTTTAAAGCTATTGACTTGGGTTTCTTCAAAACGTCCAAGTAAAATAATCCCGTCGAAACGTAAAGCTGGAAAAGAATCAGCAAGTACGTCTTCTTTATAAATTTTAATCAGATTAAGGTTGTTTGCCTTACAAGCTTCATCTATACCAATACGGATAGAGAGGAAAAAAGGATCATTAAGCTCCTCAAGTTCATTGCAGCAATGAACAAGTCCAATATTTAAATTGTTTAGAGGGAGCCTAGGGGCACGGTTAGGTTTTTGATAGGAGAGATTTTCAGCTACTTCAAATATTCTTTTTTTAGTATCTATAGATACACTGATTGTTTCATCAAGATTTAAAACTCTGGATACAGTTGCAGGAGAAACCTCTGCAAGTTTTGCTATATCTCTTATGGTTGCCATATTACGACCCTCCGACATCTAAAATAATGTCAATAGTATACCACATCCCAATTTATAAGCAAATAAGCAAAGTAAACAAAAAGAAATATATTTAGTAAACAAGTTGAAAATTTACTAAACATATATTATAATTAGGCTATAAAATACTTATATGGCATAAGTAAACAGTATTAGTAAAATCATATCAAGGGGTGAAGTGTATTATGAAAAATTATGTATTTTGGTTTGTTACAGGCAGTCAACATTTGTACGGAGAGGAAACACTTAAAGAAGTAGCAGGCAACTCTCAAAAAATCGTAGAATTTTTTAACGCATCGGATGATATTACTTATGAAATCGTCTGGAAGCCAACGGTAAAAACACCTGATGAAATTACGCAGCTTTGTATTGCAGCCAATGCTGACAGCACATGTGCAGGAATTATCACTTGGATGCATACTTTTTCGCCTTCTAAAATGTGGATTAATGGACTTAAACAACTTAATAAACCTATGCTGCACTTAAATACGCAGTTTAACAGAGATATCCCATGGGATACAATTGATATGGATTTTATGAATACCAACCAATCAGCCCATGGAGATCGGGAACATGGATTTATTGCAACCCGTATGGGAATAGCCAGAAAGGTTATTGCAGGTCATTATCAAGATGCTAAAACAGTTAAGCGTATAGGCAAATGGATGACTATAGCTGCTGTCGCTTTCCTAGGCAGAGAACTAAAGGTATTAAGATTTGACGATAATATGAGAGAAGTTGCCGTAACAGAAGGCGATAAAGTAGAAGCACAAATTAAGCTGGGCTGGTCTATCAATTCTTATGGTATTGGTGATTTAGTAGAGCGAATGGATCAGGTAACCGATGAAGAAGTTGCGGCCCTTATGGAAGTTTATAAAGAGGCTTATACTATTGATGAAAAAGTGCTTGCAGATCCAAAACTCTACGAAGCCGTAGCCTATCAGGCAAAGATTGAAATAGCTATGAAGGCACTGTTAGAAGAAGGCGGCTTTGGAGCTTTCACAGACAGCTTTCAGGTACTACACGGCATGAAACAGCTGCCAGGACTTGCAACTCAACGAATGATGGAAGCAGGTTATGGCTTTGGCGGAGAAGGTGACTGGAAAACAGCAGCCCTTACAAGAGTCATGAAGCTGATGGCGAATAATAAAAACACATCTTTTATGGAAGATTATACTTATCATTTTGAACCAGGGAATGAAATGATTCTTGGTGCACATATGCTTGAAGTCTGCCCAACCATTGCAGCGAATAAACCTAAAATAGAGGTTCATCCACTGGGTATAGGAGACCGTGAGGCCCCAGCAAGACTTGTATTTAACGGCAAGCCAGGACCAGCTGTTTGTGCATCACTTATTGATATGGGTGGTAGGTTCAGACTCATTATATTAGAAGTAGAAGCTGTAGAACTTCCACACGAAATGCCTAAATTACCTGTAGCAAGTGTTATTTGGAAACCACAACCTTCTATGAGCGTTTCTGCTGAAGCTTGGATTTATGCAGGAGGAGCACATCATACAGTCTTTTCTTATGAAGTAACAACAGAAGATTTAATAGATTGGGCAGATATGATGGGCATTGAATATGTAGTAATTGATAAAGATACTAATATAGCACAATTTAAAAAAGAACTTCAGCTCAATGAAGTGCTTTGGAAATTTAAATAATAGGGAGGATAAAACATTGACTATTACAACGAATGATATCAAAAATGCTATTATTAATGGAAAAACAGTGCTTGGTATTGAGCTTGGTTCAACGAGAATTAAATCGGTTTTGATTGGTGAAGATAATATGCCGATTGCTTCTGGCAGCCATGACTGGGAAAATAGCTATGTTAACGCTATCTGGACCTACAGTTTAGAAGATATTTGGGAAGGGATACAAGATAGTTATCAAAAGATGGCCAGCAGTGTAAAACAGCACTATGGGGTAACTCTTGAAACCATTGGTGCAATTGGTTTTAGTGCCATGATGCATGGTTATATGGTTTTTGACAAAGAAGACAAATTATTAGTACCATTTCGTACATGGCGTAATACAATTACTGAAGAGGCTTCAGTAGAATTAACCAAACTTTTTGACTTCCATATTCCTCAAAGATGGAGTATCGCTCATCTTTATCAAGCTATTTTAAATGGTGAAGAGCATGTAGCTGATATCAGTTTTCAAACAACCTTAGAAGGCTATGTACACTGGAAACTAACTGGTGAAAAGGTATTAGGTGTTGGTGAAGCATCAGGAATGTTCCCTATTGATAGTGGTACAAAAAATTATAATGAAAAAATGATGAATCAATTTAATGATTTAATTGCTTCTAAAAACTTCTCTTGGAAAATTGAGGATATCTTGCCAAAGTCTTTAGTAGCTGGTGAAAAGGCTGGTGTACTTACAGCAGAAGGGGCAAAGCTTTTAGATGTTACTGGAACGCTCAAACCAGGCATTCCGCTTTGTCCTCC
>JARBTY010000257.1 GCA_029239935.1 Clostridia bacterium
TGATCATCTCGTACAAACTTGAGGCGAAATGTAAGTGCCTTTAAGAGGCGATACCAAGCCAGGATAAACGCTTTGTTTTTTTGATAATTATTAATACCAATCCATTCTTCCACTTTCACTTTTTCCAGATTTGGTTTTATGCAGCTACCCACTTGTAAGAAATACTTGAAGTCGTCGTCTTCATATACTCTGCCAAGAGGAAATAAGCGGCAGATATTTGGGCGATACCCATGTATGGTGCATCGCCCTTCTATACTTAAAAAACTACAGCGCTCAGAATCTCCATGCATTTTTAAATGCGGCAATACGATTTTATTATTTTCACATAACTCAAGCTTATCTATCAGTAGTTCGTCAAATGATACGTTTAAGTAGCTTGCAATTTCATAGACATCAAATGGCATCAGTACAACCAGATCCCTAACGCCGTGACAACAAGCACTACAGCCGTCACAACCCCCAGTGCCTGCTTTTACCGTATCTTCAATGTCATAAATTCCTCCGTCTGAAATATCTTCTAATGTCCTTAGTGTTCTCATATTTCTCCCTTCTAACTAGGTGCCTTACGGTAATTACTTATCAATACATACGACAATTTTTCTAACTTTGTTTGATTTCAGTAGGATATGCTCCTTATTTTATTATATTGGTTGA
The DNA here is from genome assembly GCA_029239935.1 of Clostridia bacterium. Next base: position 655 of record JARBTY010000257.1, read on the forward strand.
GGTTTCCAGCAGTCCTAGTCCATAACAGTTAACCTGTTTTGCAAACACTCCTAAAATTATTATAACCCATCTAAGAGGGATTACAAAGCTACTTTTGAATATCCCGCTTACTGATTGACAAAACTCCATAAAAAGAGTATGTTATAATTGAAATGTGCACGGGCACACTCTTCTGTGCAGCTTTCAAAATAAAAGAGTAAATTTATGCTATAAGGAGGCAAAAGTGATTATTAATCAAGTAACAGATCAAGGATTTAATCCATTTGGCAGAGTTCTTGAAGGCATCGATTGTAAAGAACTGCTAAATGAAATGACACAAATTCCACTGCCAGAAGGCGTAATCTACGAACCTTCTATAGCATCTTTGGAGAACCTTTCAGTTTACAAGGTATTTCAAGATGCTGTGTATGGTGAACTTCCCATACAAATGGGTTATTGTATCGGCCATAACTATAAGTTAAATGCCGTAGAATATCATAGAAGTTCAGAAATTAACGTAGCCGTTACAGATATGATTCTGCTAGTTGGAAGACAACAAGATATCACCAATGAATTTACTTATGATACCAAAAATATCCGAGGCTTTTTTGTGCCCAAAGGAACGGTTGTAGAGCTCTATGCTACCACACTTCACTATGCACCTTGCAATGCTGACAAAGAAGGATTTAAAGCAGTCGTTATATTACCCAAAGATACTAATTTGCCATTAGATTTGGCTCATAGTAATGGTGAAGATCAATTGCTGACAGCCAAAAACAAATGGCTCATCGGCCATAGAGAAGGCGGATTATCAGAAGGTAGTTTTATAGGATTGATTGGAGAAAATATCACATTATAAAGTTTCTAAAAATTTAAGGAGGATTTTAAAATGAAGAATATTCCTGTAGTAAAATTAGGCATAGCCGCGGTATCAAGAGACTGTTTCCCTATGACATTATCAGAATCTAGAAGAAAAGCTGTTGTAAAAAAATATCAGGAAAAATACGGGGAGATTTATGAATGTCCAACCTGCATCGAAAGCGAGGTGGATATGAGAAAAGCCCTGACAGAGCTCAAAAAAGCTGGATGTAATGCATTGGTTGTTTACCTTGGCAACTTTGGACCTGAAACCGCTGAAACATTATTAGCTAAAGAATTTGATGGACCTGTTATGTTTGTTGCTGCAGCAGAAGAAACCGGCGATAACTTAGTAGGCGGTCGTGGTGATGCTTATTGCGGTATGTTAAATGCCAGCTACAACTTAAAACTTAGAGAAATTAAAGCCTACATACCAGAATATCCTGTTGGAGATGCTAGTGATTGTGCAGATATGATTAATGATTTTGTTCCGATTGCAAGGACTATTATGGGACTTCACAATTTGAAAATTATAAGCTTTGGTCCAAGACCTCAAGATTTCCTTGCTTGTAATGCGCCTATCAAACAACTTTACAATTTAGGGGTAGAAATCGAAGAAAACTCAGAACTTGATCTGTTTGAAGCTTATAATAAGCATGCTGGAGATGCTAGAATTCCAGAAGTTGTAAAAAGTATGGAAGAAGAACTCGGCAAAGGAAATATGAAGCCTGAAATCCTTCCTAAGCTGGCACAATATGAAATTACATTATTAGACTGGATCGAAGCTCACAAAGGCTCAAGAGAATTTGTGGCTATAGCTGGTAAATGCTGGCCTGCATTCCAGACACAGTTTGGGTTTGTTCCTTGCTATGTTAACAGCCGCTTAACAGCAATGGGTATTCCTGTATCCTGTGAAGTAGATATTTACGGTGCATTAAGTGAATTTATAGGTACTTGTGTAAGCTTAGACGCAGTAACTTTACTAGATATTAATAATACTGTACCAAAAGATATGTACGAAGAAGATATCAAAGGCAAATTTAAATATAACTTTACCGATACTTTCATGGGCTTCCACTGTGGTAATACTGCAGCCAAAAAACTGGCTTTTTGCGAAATGAAATATCAAATGATTATGGCAAGAAATTTACCAGAAGAAGTAACACAAGGTACACTAGAAGGCGATATCGTGCCTGGAAATATTACTTTCTTCCGTCTGCAAAGTACAGCAGATGCTAAGTTACGCGCTTATGTGGCTGAGGGAGAAGTACTGCCCGTTAGAACAAAATCTTTTGGTGCCATCGGTATCTTTGCTATAGAAGAAATGGGCAGATTTTATCGTCATGTCCTCATTGAAAAGAATTATCCACACCATGGCGCTGTTGCTTTTGGACACTATGGAAAATTAATTTTTGAAGTATTTAAATACTTAGGTGTAGAAGATATCGGCTTTAATCAGCCCAAAGGTTCTCTTTATCCAAAAGAAAATCCCTATGCTTAAATTTGCAAAGTAAAAGCTTTTGGTACGATCATGGATAACTAAAACTTATGGATGTGAAATCTATACGTAAAACATTAAAAGAATGGTTGGAGTATTTATGGCAGTTACAATTAGACAAATTGCAGAACTAAGCGGCATTTCCCGAGGTACCGTAGATAGAGTACTAAACAATCGGGGCCGGGTGAAACCAGAAACAGAAGAGCTTGTTCGTAAGGTGGCTAAAGAGCTTGGTTATAAGCCCAATGCGGCTGGCAAAGCTCTGGCTGCCATTAAGAAAAACTTTATAATAGGCATTATTCTCTCATCAGAAGGCAATGAGTTCTTTGACGATGTCATTTTTGGTATGAAGCAAGCAGAAAAAAAAGCAGCAATCTATGGTATTCAAGTCATCATGAAAACCATGAAAGGCTATGATGTAGATGTTCAGCTCGCTTTGATACGCCAGATAGAACCCTCTATCCATCTGTTAATTATTCAGCCTATAAATGATGATAGTATCGCAAAAGAGTTGAGAAAATTAACAGATCAAGGCACAAAGGTAATTACCATTAACAATGATATTGAAAACAGTAACCGATTATGCTACGTAGGCAGCGATTACTTTAAGAGTGGCCAGACCGCCTGCGGGTGCCTAGGCTTATTCACCAAAGGAAATGCCTATGTCGGCATCGCTACAGGTTCTGTTAAGATGCTAGGCCATAATCAAAGGATACTGGGCTTTAATCATATCATTAAGAAAAAATATCAAGGATTTGTCCTAGCTGACATTATTGAAACAAATGATGATGATGTGCAAGGTTATGAAGCAACCCTGAGAATGTTAAAAAACCATCCTGCCATCAATGCCCTATATATTGTGGCCGCTGGTGCATCTGGCGTCTGCAAGGCTGTCATAGAACTGGGCAGGCAAGAGACTATAGACATTGTAGCATGTGATACTCCTCCAGCAATCAAAAAACTACTAGAAAAAGGCATCATTAAGGCTACTATATGCCAACAACCCTATTTACAGGGTTATCAAGCCCTTATGATAGCAGTGGAGTTTTTAATACACGGAACCATTCCAAAACAGGAGTATCATATTATTAACAGTGAGATTAAAATAGCTGAGAATTTATAATTAGAAAATGC
>JARBTY010000258.1 GCA_029239935.1 Clostridia bacterium
CTTAAGTAAGTTAGAAAGGAGGAGTATTTATATGATAAAAATGAATGGCGCAGCTATTAAAAAAACATTAGATATAGATGGCGTAAAACAAAACTTAGATCATACAGTGACCATAGAAGCTTGCGTACACAAGATTAGAACAATGAGTGAATTTTCATTTGTTATTCTTAGAACGGCTAAGTATCTTGTGCAGGCAATTTATGAAAAAGATAAATGCAAGACAGATATAGAAGGATTAAAAGAAGGTTGTTATGTAAGAGTACAGGGACATGTTAGGGAGGATCAGAGAGCCAATCTAGGTATTGAGCTTCAGCTGACAGAATTTGAGATCCTAAGCAGACCACAAGGAGAATATCCACTGAATGTAGCGCACAAAAAGATAGGCTGCGGTCTTGAGGCCAATCTAGATAATAGGTCAGTAGCCCTTAGAAATCCTTATGAAAAGACCATCTTTAAGATTCAAGAAGGGGTCGTATCAGGTTTTAGAGAATTCATGTTAAAAGAAGGATTTACTCAGGTCTTTACTCCGAAACTAGTAGCCCATGGGGCAGAAGGTGGAGCTAATATCTTTAAACTAGATTATTTTGAGCAAGAAGCGTATCTTGCTCAAAGCCCACAATTCTATAAGCAAACATCAGTTGCTTTTTTTGACAGAGTTTTTGAAATAGCTCCGGTATATCGGGCCGAAAAGCACAATACTTCAAGGCATCTTAATGAATATATCGGCCTTGATTTTGAAATGGGCTTTATAGATGGGATGTACGACGTGATGGAAATGGAAACAGCCATGCTGAAACACGTTATTAGCTATCTTAATGAAAATTACAAAGAAGAGCTTAGCCTTCTAGGTGTCACTCTTCCTGTAATAGATACAATACCATCGGTTACCTTTGTAGAAGCGATAGAACTTATGAAAGGTAAAGGTGGCAAAAATAAATACGACTTAGAACCAGAAGATGAAGTATTACTTTGTGAGTATGCTAAAGAAAACTGGGGTAGTGAGTTTGTATTTATCACACATTTTCCGGCATCAAAACGTCCGTTTTATGCGATGAATGATAAGGAAGATGGCAGGTTTGCACTAAGTTTCGATTTGTTATTTAGAGGACTTGAAATAACAACTGGCGGTCAACGTATTCATGATTACAATGAACAAGTTGCTAAAATGAAAGAAATGGGAATGCATCCTGAGGAGTTTACACATTATTTAAATATTCACAAATATGGCATGCCCCCTCACGGTGGTTTGGGAATAGGTCTTGAGAGACTGGTTATGAAACTACTTAATCTGCAAAATATCAGACAGGCAAGTATGTTCCCAAGAGATGTTCATAGGCTAGAACCGTAATAAGCTGACAAAATTTAAAAAATAAAAAACAGAGTAAAATAAGGAGGATTTAGCAATGGCAGCAGTAAAAGAAATTTTTGGATCAAGTGTATTTAATGAAACAGTAATGCAGGCAAGATTACCTAAAAGCATTTTCAAGTCTCTTAAAAAGACTATAGCAGAAGGTAAAGAACTTGCACCAGAGGTAGCAGATGTTGTAGCAAGTGCTATGAAAGATTGGGCTATCGAAAAAGGCGCTACACACTATACCCATTGGTTCCAACCAATGACAGGTATTACAGCTGAAAAACATGATGCATTTATCGCACCAGCAGCAGATGGAAAAGTTGTTATGGAGTTTTCAGGAAAAGAACTTATAAAAGGTGAGCCAGATGCTTCTTCATTCCCATCAGGTGGTCTTCGTGCAACTTTTGAAGCAAGAGGGTATACAACTTGGGATCCAACAGCTTATGCTTTTGTTAAAGAGGGTACTTTATGTATCCCAACAGCCTTTTGCTCATATGGCGGTGAAGTATTAGACAAAAAAACACCACTTCTTCGTTCAATGGAAGCTATTAATGTTCAAGCTATAAGAATCTTAAAATTATTTGGAAAATCAGTAACAAGAGTAACAACAACTGTAGGACCAGAACAAGAATATTTCTTAATAGATAAAGAAGTTTATAAAAAACGTAAAGACCTTATTTTAACAGGCAGAACATTATTTGGTGCAAAACCAGCTAAAGGTCAAGAACTTGAAGACCATTATTTCGGTAACCTCAGACAAAGAGTATCTGACTACATGAAAGAATTAGATGAAGAACTTTGGAAACTTGGAATTTTAGCAAAAACAAAACATAACGAAGTTGCTCCAGCTCAGCACGAGCTTGCACCAATCTTTACAACAACAAACATTGCAACAGACCACAATCAACTGACTATGGAACTTATGAAAAAAATTGCAGACAAACACGGTCTTGCATGCCTACTTCATGAAAAACCATTTGCAGGAGTTAATGGGTCTGGTAAACACAACAACTGGTCTATTTCAACAAGTGCTGGTGAAAACTTATTAGAACCAGGAAAATCACCAAAGGATAACACACAATTTTTATTAATCTTAACAGCAGTTATTAAAGCTGTAGATGAATATGCAGATCTTCTTAGAGTATCTGTTGCAAGCGCAGGTAATGATCATAGACTAGGCGCCAATGAGGCACCTCCAGCGATCGTTTCTATGTTTGTAGGCGATGAACTTGCCAGCATCTTAGACGCTATCGAAAAAGGAGAAGAAGCACAAGCAACGATTAAAGCATTCTTAGAAACAGGTGTTGCAGCTCTTCCAAAATTACCAAAGGATACAACAGACCGTAACAGAACATCACCATTTGCATTTACAGGCAATAAATTTGAGTTCAGAATGCTCGGTTCAGCTGCCTCTATTTCAGGAGCTAATATCGTCCTTAATACAGCTGTAGCAGAAATATTAGAGCAATTTGCAGATAGATTAGAAGCAGCTGAAGACTTCGGCAAAGAAGTAGCAGTGCTTGTTAAAGAAACAATTACTAACCATAAGAGAATCATCTTTAATGGTAATAACTATAGCGAAGAATGGGTAGAAGAGGCAGCTAGACGTGGTCTTGCTAACTTAAAAACATCAGTAGATGCACTTCCAACATTCGCATCAGAAAAAAGTATTGCTTTATTTGAAAAACATGGTATCTTCTCTAAAGCAGAAGTTGAATCTCGTTGTGAGATTATGCTAGAAGGTTACTCAAAAACAATCAACATTGAAGCTTTAACAATGCTTGATATGGCTAAAAAAGACATTTTACCAGCTGTTATCAAATACAATCAAGAAGTATTTACAACACTTAAACTAAAAAAAGATCTTGATCTTAATATCAGTTTAGAAAAAGAAACAGCTTATGCAACAAAATTATCAAATCTTACTGAGTCACTCATGAGCAAGATTGATGAACTTGACAACATTCTTCTTGAAACTAAAAACTATGAAGATGCTGTTGAGCTTGCTAAATTCTTCAGAGAATATGTATTTGAAGCAATGCAGACATTAAGAGTTGTAGCAGATGAATTAGAAACAATCGTATCTGCAGCTAACTGGCCATTTCCAACATACGTAGACCTACTCTTCTACGTATAATCACATAGATACTCCAAAAAAAGGCGCCGCTACTCCCGGCGCCTTTTCACGTGGAACAAAATAAATAGGGATCAATAAAAAAGCCGCTAGAATAATCTTTCATTATCCTAGCGACCTATAAATTTCTATACTTGGATTACCTCAACAATTGACAAAAAATCATTTATCTAGAAGCATTTTTCTTAAGTGTAGAGTAAACCGGCGTAGCAACCAATACAATGGAGAGAATAAGCGTAATAATAAGCTCAGGAACGATATAAGAACCATTGTAGGCTAAGGAGTAAAGCACAGCACTCTGACCTTCTGGAGCCGAATCTGCAAAGAAGATGACCCCTGATAGGAAATGCATGAGACCCCTGCCGAGGATAGCAATAGATACAGCTATACATACGCGCACATTCATATTTTTAACAAAGCCAGGTACAATACCAGCAAGGCCTAAAAAGCCATAGGCTATAGGGTAATCTAAAAATAACTGTGCCCAGTTAAGTACCCAAGCATCTTGGATAAGCTGTAAAAAGCCATAGGCTACCCCTGCTATTATGCCAGGAATAGGACCAAAAACCATGGAGTATAAAATAACTGGGAACATACTAGCTAAGGTG
>JARBTY010000259.1 GCA_029239935.1 Clostridia bacterium
AAGAAGTACGCTTACCTGCTCAAACAGTGGAGCTAAGAACAGATGAAGCCCTTTCGCTAAGACTTTTCTAAAAATCCTGCGGAAGCAGTTCTCAGATGCCCTCCCTCTTTACTCTATTTCTATTGTATTAAAGTCCTGACAGTCTATATTTCTCATAAATTACTTTTAGTGAGCTATTCGTTAAGAGATCGTTTTATGGTTTTAACTTCAGTTATCTAAGAAACGGCAGGAGAGTTTGGAAGTTTTGGCATAGAAGCTTTCGTTACAATTCTTAGAATCTTTAAAATAGTATTTGAAAATATTGTTTGAGTGTAGTGATACAAAACAATTAATTATTTTCAATATTTGTATCTAATGTAGGCTTAGCAAGGTGAACAGGGACGTCTTTTGGGTCGACTCGGGTAAGGCCGAGGGCAAAAGCGTGGAGAGCCGCAAGATGTCCCTGCTCGCCTTGCGAACCTCATATAGATAGATTACTCAAAATATCAATTTTACATTTATTGTGGAGGGTTAATCGTTCTGTTTTCGATAGAGCAAGACGAAAGGAGGGGGAACAGGTGCAAAGGTTTAAGATGATAGTAGCCTATGATGGGACTAACTATCATGGGTTTGCAAGACAAGAGAATGCTTTAACGATACAAGAGGTATTAGAAAAAGCGATAGCATCTGTGATTCAGCAGGATGTAAGAGTCATAGGAGCAGGAAGGACGGATACTGGGGTCCATGCAAAAGGGCAATGCTGCACTTTTGATTCTGACACCCATATTCCGACGGGAAATTTGGTTAAAGCTATTAATAGCAAACTGCCAAAAGATATTGTAATAAAAGAAGTACAAATTGTACCAGATGATTTTCAGCCGCGGTATGCAGCAAAAAATAAAACGTACCGTTATCAAATTTTAAATAGTGTATCCAGTGATCCTTTTCTTTATAAATATGCGTATTTTTACCCTTATGAGTTAGACGTAACCCTGATGCAGGAGGCAGCAGCCTATATTGTAGGTGAACATGATTTTAAGTGTTTTTGTTCAGCTGGCAGCAGTGTTGTTTCTACCATAAGAACAGTATATGATTTGCAGATTACAAGACAAGAGGATTTGATTACGATAGATATCTGTGGCAATGGGTTTTTATATAATATGGTTAGAATTATAGCAGGGACCCTGCTGAAAGTAGGTGCTCATAAATTACCAGCAGCATCTATAAAAGAGATTATAGAGAGCAGGGATCGCAGTTTAGCAGGGCCTACCGCTCCGCCAGAGGGACTTACTATGCTAAAAATTGTTTATGAATGTAATAATACGCAATAAAGTGCTTGACAGCTTTTTTACAAAATTATATAATATAAGTTGTGTTAATAAGCCCACTTATAAAATCCAATAGCCCCGGATTTTATATTATATAGACGGTTTAAGGAAATACGAGAAACTTAAAGGAGGGAATATAATGAGAACAACCTATATGGCGAATGCTCAGAATGTTGAAAGAAACTGGTATATTATCGATGCCGAAGGTCAAACAGTAGGTAGACTTGCGAGTCAAGTTGCAACTGTATTAAGAGGAAAAAACAAACCAACCTATACCCCACATGTTGATTGTGGAGATCATGTCATTATAATCAATGCAGAAAAAGTAGTATTTACAGGTAAAAAATTGGATCAAAAATTATACAGAAGACACTCTGGATATGCTGGTGGTCTTAAAGAAACAACAGCACGCAAAGTGCTTGATACTCATCCAGAAAGAGTACTCATGCATGCTGTAAAAGGAATGCTTCCAAAGAATAGTTTAGGAAGACAAATGTTAACTAAATTACGTGTTTATGCAGGTACAAACCATAATCACGAAGCACAACAACCACAAGAATTAAAATTCTAAATATCGAGAGGAGGAACTATAAATGGCAGGAGTTAGATATTACGGAACAGGCAGACGTAAAAGTTCAGTAGCACGTGTGTACCTTGTACCTGGAAATGGTAAAATCACAATTAATAAAAGAGATATCGAAGAATATTTCGGTTTAGAAACATTAAAGGTTATTGCTCGTCAGCCTTTAGTACTTACAAATACACTCAGCAAATTTGATGTATTAGTTAATGTATACGGCGGAGGAACAACAGGTCAAGCTGGAGCTATTCGTCACGGTATCAGCCGTGCATTACTTCAAGCAGATGGAGAATTCCGTCCAGCCCTTAAAAAACAAGGTTTCTTAACAAGGGATCCAAGAATGAAAGAAAGAAAGAAATACGGACTTAAAGCAGCGAGACGTGCACCTCAGTTCTCAAAACGTTAATTCAAAAGCCAATCCTAAGGGATTGGCTTTTTTAAAAATGATAATGGAATAATGAGGGTAAGTTTTTAAATATAAATTAAAAGTATCGCTTTAGGGCAAGCTAATTTTTGTAGTAATGTTTTTAACAAGTAAATCCTTCTTGACTATATATTACGGCAAAGTTACAATAATATAATGTACCTATTACAACTACAAAAAATCTTACACTTAATTCATTGAAATAGTAATGAAAATTTTTAGCAGATAGTGTGGAAATTTAGGGGGATAAGGATGAAGGAATTAAATAAAGAGGTAGCACCAGCAAAGAAAAAAAAATTACTTAAGATATTTCTAAGAGCGATTGCCATAACACTGGCAGTTTGTGTGGTTATTATTGGGATAGGTATAGGTGCCTATTACCAGTTTATCTATGACGGAAAAACCACTACACCGTCAAAAGAGCTCACTGACAAAGAACAAGAAGATGAGGATAACAAACAAATAGTTAGTAATATTAATCAAACCATAGCTGTGTTTGGAATAGATGAAGATCAGACCAGAACAGACGTAATATTTGTCGTTAATTTCAATAGTAAAACAAATAAGGTTAAACTAGTATCTATTCCTAGAGATACCAAGGTGGATTGGACAGACGCACAAAGAAACAAACTTCAAGAATATAAAGGTTCTACTGTTTATACCAGTAAAATCAATGAGATGACAGCTTATGGCGGCATGGAAAATATCAGGGATTTTACAATTGATGAAATAGAAAATATGATAGGGTCAAAAGTTGATAATTATATTATTGTCAACCTAGATGCTTTTAGAAAAATAGTGGATGCTATAGACGGAGTTGAGGTAGATGTTCCTCAAAGAATGCAATATACGGACAATGCCCAAGGACTTTATATTGATCTTTCACCTGGTCTGCAGGTACTAGACGGAGATAAAGCAGAACAGCTTGTCAGATACAGACAATATCTCAATGGGGACGTGGATCGTATACAGGTACAACAGCTTTTCCTCAAAGCTTTTGCTCAAAAGGTGATGAGTCCTCAGATGCTTCCTAAAATTCCGCAAATTGTACCGATTATATTTAGCAGCATCAAAACAGATGTAAGTCTAACGGAAGTTTCAAAATATTATCCGTTTCTACAATCCTTTAATATGAATTACTTGAGTTTTAATACTATTCCAGGAGAAGGTAGATATGAAGGCGGGGTTTCTTACTTTTTTCCAGATAGGATAGCACTTGATACACTGATAGAAGAAGTGTTTTTTGATACACAGGTAGCAGGCAGCAGCGAAACTGGAACAGAGGGTGAAGATACTGAAGCAGGACAAGCGGTGGTAGATACAGATGTTACCATTGAGGTGCTGAACGCAACAGGAACAAAAGGCATTGCCGGTGAAGTAAAGGATGAGCTTGAGAAGTCTGGATATAAAGTGGATAGGATAGCTAATTATACAGAAGAGGATTTATTAACTACAAAGATTTATGCCAAAGATACTAAACTAGCAGCACAGTTTAAGAGTTACTTTAAAGAAGCAAGCATACAAGTCAGTTCATCTATCAACTATGATATTCAAATCATAGTAGGTAAAGATTACACAAGCTAAAATAGTATAGGCATAAAGGCCTATAACGGCAATATAAGGGTATTATGTAAAATTTAAAAACGGTAGAGGGGTCTATAATAAATCCTTATACCGTTTTTTGTTCGCCCAGCATGGGCGAACTCTTACGAGTGAAAGTCTCGAGTGTGCCTTTGTAGTAGGAAACACATAGCCAAGTGCAAGGGTGTCCTTGGT
>JARBTY010000260.1 GCA_029239935.1 Clostridia bacterium
CTTACCAATGTATACCCTTTGGAATCTGCTCCTGTCACCACTGATATGTGGGTTATATCTCCTTTTTTTTCGTAGGCTATAAAATCCCCAGGCAACAGTTTATAGGAAGCTTGATATACCTTTTCGTATTTACCATAAGCAATTAAGGATGCTCTGCCACTGTTCATCATATAGCTTTTGAAGCTATCCGCATTAACCCACGATCTGGTAGCGCCGCCTTTATCATATCCCCAGCTAGAGTTCTTCTTAAACTTTCCCCCCTCACGTAATACTTGAGATGCAAAGTTAGCACAATCTCCTCCCTGAGAATTATAGTTCCTATATGCCTTATTGTATTTGAATCCAAATTGCTCCTCACTGGCAGCACCACAATACCTATCAGCATACTCTATAGCGCCTATGCGTCTCTCTCCTATATTTGAAAAATCCCTTTGGCTTTGAGATAACACAAACTCTTTTATACTGTCTTCATTAATCCTCTCTAAGTTCAATGAATCCCCAAAGGGATCCTTATACCATTCCTTGGCTACGATCCAAACCTCTTCTTGCTCTACCAAGTCCAGCACATGGTATGTGCCGATCCTGAAGCTATTTACTTCATCTGGACTTCCCTCATATATGTACTTGTATTCTGTTGAGCAAAGAAGGTTTATGGATATTTTATCCCCTTTATCCTTTATGCTTCTAAATACTATGGTGGGGTTTATTTCTGTAAATTTTGCCCCCTGCTTTTTCTCCCAATTATGTAAGTATTTTACCTTTCTAAGCTCATATTCATATGCCCACGTACCGTATTTTGTGTTTGTATCATACATGGATTTTATCAAATCAATATCTCCGTTTATGATTGCAACATTCCTATTCTGAAACATACTTCGCACCGCTGCCTCTACTTCTTCATCCAGACCGAAGGCAGCTCTTATCAGTCCTCCCGATAAGCCTGTATCCAATGCAACAATCATTGCTAGAAGTATCATTAAGTTGGTTAATGTCAGTTTATATTTTTTTACAAAAGCAAATCCCATAGCATGATTCCCCTCTAGTTTTTATTATAACAAGATTATACTGAAAGATTTTTTTGCTCTTTTGCAATAAAATCAACCCGAGCGTTTCAACGAGGCGGAGGACATATTCCCAGGACCTATTGCTAAAATTGGAACCCTCCATTAATAGAAGCGGGGGATATCTTTTCGCCTCGATATAATATTGCTTATATCTAATATATTTCAATGACTATACTAAAAAGTACTAAAAACATATTTTAGACATAAAAAAACTACAAATCAATGTAGTTTTTATGTGCTGAGACAATTAGAGGGACGTTGAGTGCAACGTCCCCTATGACTATCTCAAGACCTTTTCGATTTTATCGATAGCCTCTTTTGTTTGGCTGCTTTCAGGGACTCCACTGTACCATGGCACTCCAGCTGAAAGCTCTTTTCCAAAATATCTTGCCTTCATGATTATTTCTGGTCTATATTCAAAATGCAGTATGTCAAAATGTCCCCATTTACCACCCCAGACAAAATTATTTTTCTCAAATATCTCTACAATTTCTTTTGGATAGCCTTCTAATCTTTTTTGACCTTGCTCCCTAGTCGCCCATTTCCAATAATCTCTGCTATCCCTAGCTAAATCAATAGCAATTCCAAAGGCATGAGGGCTCAATCGATTTGTGCCGGCTATCACTCTATAGTTATATGTGCCGCTGGATGGAAAAGCCGCTGCTGCCGCCTTATTATTTCTCTGGGTCAAAGATATTAATTCCACCATCGCTGACTTTAAAGCTGCTCCAGCTCCATTGCTTTTGCTGAATTGAAAATTTCTTCCGCCTACATTAATATTGCTTAACTGCTTTTCAATTTGCTGCTGATTGCTTCCGTAAACATCCTTTAAAAGACCGTACATTCTAACCCTTCCGGGATCAAAATCAGTTTCCATTAACGCTCCTGTCGTAGTCAACGGATATGGTTGCTCCATCATATCCTGCAGGTCAGGGTTTGCCATTTTGCTTTCTATATTTTTTTGTTTTTTATCATCATATATAAGTTTGGTTCCTGACTTTAGAACTAAATATACCTGATCACCCTCTGCCTTTTCAATATTTTCAACATAATCTGGATAGGCCAGCATAAGACACAGTAAGTCCTGCTTCATTGATATTTCATAAGGTGATACAGCTGTTGGTGCTATAAAAGCACTACTTTGGTTTGGATCTCTGGTTAAATATATAGCAGCTACAAGCAATACCAATGTCATTAAATTAAGAACCATTCTTTTGTTCATATTTTTCACCTCGATTTCTATCATTAAATTTACTGCACATTAATATGCTCTCCACTGTATTGTCGGATATGTATAAAAAAATTGTATAGTTTTATCATATTAAATGATAAAACTATACAATTTTCATTTTACTATTAGCTCAAATTTTACTCAAATCTAAATCAAACCAGAACATCACTCCGTTCTCACTGTTTGAAACGCCAAATTCGTTGTCATGGGCTTGTTGTATTGCTTTTACGATTGCCAGTCCGAGTCCCGTCCCTCCATAGCTCCTTGTTCTCGCCTTGTCGATCTTGTAAAAGCTTATCCAAATTCTGTCCAGCAGTTCCTCAGGAATATTCTTACCTGTGTTAAAAACAGATACTCTTATTTTCTTTTTTTGAACCTCGGCCATGATTTTAATATATTTATTGCCATCTACATGATTGATCGCATTATTTAAATAATTTAATATGACCTGCTCAATTCTCACGGGATCACCATTTGCCTGCTCTTTTATCTCAACACCCAGCTCTACATTTATTCCCTTTTCCTCAAATATGGGTTCAAGCTTTTTGATTGTTTCATGAATCAGCTTCCCTATATCAAAATCACATCTACTTAAGTCCATATCTCCAGATTCAATCTGGGATAAATTAAGCAAGTCCTTAACGATAATATCCATCTTTTCAGCTTCTTCCATTATTACATCATAGTAAAAGCTCTTTTTCTCCTCATCTGCTGCGATATTTGTCTTTAGTCCTTCTGCGTAGCCTTGTATTAGAAAGATTGGTGTCTTCAGCTCATGAGAAACATTTGATACAAATTCCCTTCGCATGGCGTCAATTTTTTTACCCTTGTCAACATCCTTCTCCAGCTGCTTGTTCTTTTTACTTAACTCGCCTATTGCATTACTTAGGCTATAAGAAAGATGATTAATGCTTCTCGAAAGCTGTCCTATTTCATCTTCACTTTTAATATCTAATTTTTGTGAAAAATCAAGCTCCGCCATCTGCTTCGCAGTTTTATTTATTTCCTTTATAGGCTGAGTGAATTTAGCTGATATAAATAAAAACCACAATCCAGAAATAAGTATAGTGATGATTGCAACAATAGCCGTAAATTTATTAGAAACTGACGCACTCTCTGATATCGCCGCCATAGGCATCCATACTAGGATTGTCAAATCGTTTTCTAGTTTCGTCTGATATCGCAGGGTATCAAAATTTAAGTTTGGGTCTTTAATAATTACAAAATATGAATTATCGTCATAGGGTATCAAGCTTTTCATTTTATTATCTCTTTGGTTGTTTAATCTTGGCTCCAGCCCCTTAAACTCTACAAATGGATTCACATTAAAAATCTTTCTTGGTTGACCCTTTATGTTTCGCAAAATGGGATAATACAGTGTGCCATCTGCTTTGCCAATAACGATAGAAACACCTCTGCTTTTTTCCAATCTGTTCAATTCAAATATCAAATCTTCATCCTGAAAATCTGAGACCTTATTGAGGCCTATTATTTTTTCAGTAATTTCTGTGCCTGTTTTTATCAAGATGCCCTTTTGATGTTGGACATAGTATTTTTCTGCAAAAAAAGTATTTGCTCCAAGCAAGATCAATGCAAACAATACTATGCTTACGGTCATATAAACTAATAATTTATATCTGATTGATTTATTCATAAAGCTACCCCTCAAACTTATAGCCAAAGCCCCTAATCGTGCTAATATAGTCACCTTTGCTCATGATCTTCATTCTAAGCCTATTTATGTGTGTATCTACAGTTCTGAGACC
>JARBTY010000261.1 GCA_029239935.1 Clostridia bacterium
CAATATGGTATAAAAGCACCAGAGCATTACAAAATAGCTAAGCATTTTGGGTTTGAGGCATAAATTGACTGTAATAGTACCGTTAGTCAGTTCATAAAAGCAGCCAATAATACTTAATGCAGCTGCAACTGATGAATTTGAAGCGACAACAAAGCCAGCCTGACAAATGATTTGAGCTTGTCAGAATGGCTTATTAAGAGTAGTTTTGGTTTAGGAAGGCAGATAAGTATCCACATAGAGAATTTCTGTATCTTTTAACAGGTTTTTTTCATAAATCTCACGGATAACTTTTACTTTATAACCATTATAGGCATAACGGGCAGAAGCTGGAAGCACTTGATAGACCTCAGATTTAACTTTATAAGATTTGTTTTTTAATACATGGTTGGAGTATATATTAATAGAAAGTTTACCGTCTTCAGTGTAAGCTTGAATATAAATAGGATAATCCAAGGTGTTTTCAAACTGATAATCGATGCTATTCCAGCTTACAGTGGCATCCAATCCTAGAGGTACATAACCAACAGGTTTAGAATGAGGCCGCCGGCTCAAAGATGATAGGCCGGAATTAATAATGGCGTTATAAAGGGTTGAGGAAGTCTGACAAATCCCACCGCCTAATCCTTCCGCAATTCGGGAATTAATAATAACCGGACCATATGTATACCCCTTATCAAGGGTTGTTTCACCAATGGCTTCATTGAAGCTAAAGACATCGCCAGGAAGCAAAAGTGTACCGTTAATAGCTTGTGCACTTAATTCAACATTTTTTGCTTTGCCTGTGTTAGGAGAAAAAGTAGTGCTATAAGAAGTAATACATGTATCAATAGTCTGTAAAAGTGACGTCGTATTTTCTGGTGAAATAACCGTGACAAAATCTAAAAGATCTATTACTTTATCAGAATGGGTATCTAAAGAGGTTCTGATTTTTGCAGCGAGTTTTTGCTTGTCAACAATATAACCATTTGTATGAGGCGTAATAGATATAGAACCTTGAGTATTAATAGCGATAACTGCATTTTGAGGTTTTTGATCCATCTGAGCGATAATATGCTCAGTAAACAAGTCAATAAAATCCTGATCAAAATCAAATTTAATATCGAAATTTTCAGTTTCATCATCTAAAAGAAACAACCATTTTTCTAATGTAGATAGGCGGTTAGGATAATTAAAGACCGTATCTACGACTTCAGCTAAATTAGTAGCTGAAATAAAATCCTTTAAAGATGCTTTAAATACCTGATCATTCAGCTTTAAAGTAATTTGTTTTTGCATAATATTATCTATGTACTGTGTTTTAATGGTATGAAATGCTTGCTCACGAGTAAGATGACTTACATTAATACCTGCAATCATCATATTTTTATAAATTTTATCTGTGTATCTAGAAAGTTGTGATGAAATACCATATTTAAGCCCTAAGCTAAGACTCAGCGTCCCACATAATATTTGAATTAAAAAAAGTTTAGTCACAAAGGACTTAGTAATAGTAGTTATCATAGGTCCTTATTTTTCAAAGAAGGCAAGCACATTTTGAATACGCTCTTCTTCAAGTTTAATAAGAGATAGTTGTTTATTAACCATCACTTCTTTAGTTTTAATCTGTTGGTGGTAATCGCTGATGAGGGCAGAGAGCTTATCAATTTCTTGTTTCAGTACAGTGATATCATGGGAATTCTGGTTGGCATAGTCATCGGCAAACTGATTAAGTACACTTGTCCTGCTGGTACCATCACTCAATAACTGTTCTAGATTCATAGAGGAAGCAACTAAAATATTATTTAAAGTAGTCTTTTTAACATATTCAGGTAGCTCATTTGGTAAAGCATTAATGAGATTTTCTAGCACAAATACAGTATCAGTAATAACAGGCGTGTTCAATTTATAAAAATCATAAATTTCTTCCAGTGTTAAATTTTTAGTATAGGGTGAATCGGCCAAGTGATGATCATCAGATAAATCCAAGGAGTCGGTTTGGGGAGCAGTTTCTTTGGAATAAAATTCGCTGGTCATATGGGAGGAAACTGCATCTGGATAGGTTTTGGTTAAATCGTCGGATACTGGCACCTTTTCATCCTCCTTTTCTATTAATTTATATTTCTCAAGTACAGATAATATCTTTCCCATTCATATACCCCTTCTTTACAAAATTTATTTCATAAGTCAATCTATAATATTTGGATTAAATATACACACTTTTAAGAGATAATACGGACTATACAAAAACCTGCTCCTAATCCTAAAATAATAATTAGGATACACGAGAGTAGATAGTAGGATGTATAAGTAAGTGCATAATTAAAATGATGAAAAACTTTTTTAATGATATAAATTAAAACGTTTGTAACTAAGAGTGCAGACAATAACCCACATAATAGTGCTATAATTATCATTTTAGTCTCCTATTAAATTTTAAATACATAAGAATGTTGTTTAAGTGATTTGAAAAGATAATACAGCAGGTACTAGGAGCGTACTATCAATACAGAAATAAATAGAATAAATCACCTCACTTATAATTGGTTATTATTTCAAAAAAATAAACCATGGTCTATTACCATGGCATAAAAATCCGTAATGATACACATGGTAACCCGACTATCTTAGTTATTCAACCTTAGACTCGTAGCTTTGCGTCTCTATTTTTCAATAGATTTGCCTTTAAAACACGTTATATTATTTTACTGTTATTATATAGTATTTCAACAACGATTACTAGTGTTTAATTGTTGACAAAAATTTCGGCAGAATATATTAAATAGTATATAATAAAATAAAATAAGGGAACCATAAAGATGAGGTGATAAAATGGATACAATTAAACAAGCTATTTTCGCAGGGGGATGCTTTTGGTGTATGGTAAAACCCTTTGATGAGTTTGAAGGTGTTATAAAAGTAGAAGCAGGTTATACAGGAGGAAGTAAAAGGAATCCAACCTATGAAGAAGTATGCGGGCATGGGACAGGACATTATGAAGCAGTGCAGATTACTTACAGAACAGATCAAACAAGCTATGAAGAACTTCTAGATGCTTTTTTTAGAAGTATTGATCCCACAGATGAAGGCGGACAGTTTCACGATAGAGGGGACAGTTACAAAACAGCAGTATTTTATCAGGATGAAGAGCAGAGACAGTTGGCAGAAAACTATATACAAGAGCTTGAAAAAAGTGGGAGATTTGATAAGCCTATTGTTACGGGTCTAAAACCAGCACAAGCATTTTATCCTGCAGAAGAGGAGCATCAAGCGTATTATAAGAAGCATCCATTGAGGTATAACCTCTATTATAAGGGGTCTGGCAGAGAAGCCTTTACAAAAAGTAAATGGCAGCACCAGGCTTATGATAAAAGTGTGCTGAAAAAGAAATTAACTCAGATGCAGTATAGGGTTACACAGGAAAGTGCGACAGAACCACCCTACAAAAATGAATACTTTAATCATTTTGAAGAGGGGATCTATGTAGATATTATCAGTGGAAAACCCCTTTTCTCTTCTAAGGACAAGTTTGACTCAGGGTGCGGCTGGCCGGCTTTTTCAAGACCTATGAGTCCAGCTGTTATTGAGAAAAAACAGGACTTGACCCATGGCATGCTTCGGACAGAAGTGAGGAGTCTAGAGACCGATTCTCATCTAGGCCATGTATTTGAAGATGGGCCTAAGGTGCAAGGGGGACTGAGATATTGTATTAATTCTGCGGCCTTAAGATTTATACCGAAAGATAAGATGCAACAAGAGGGATATGGAGACTATCTTGATAAGGTGTAAAGATTAAGGTAAAATAAAAGACAGATCATCTTATGGGGGCAGATTAGAAAGTATAAAAACAAAGTTAAGTGAGGTAAATGGGATTGGATTGGATGTATGCGCTATTTAATAATCAAAGTGAAACGATGCAGCAAGCGCTCCTCAATAGTTTGTATAGTCTTATTGTATTGATTTTGTTATATGTTGTAAAACGTTATACAATGCATATTATTCGTAAAAAAGCATATGATGCCGCCAAGCAGTTTACAACTCAAAAAGTTGTTAAGGCTTTGTTTGCTACTG
>JARBTY010000262.1 GCA_029239935.1 Clostridia bacterium
TTGGATGCCTGCCCTAAAGTGGATGGGATGAGGATGCTCCTTAGATCTATGGCACCCCATGTGATTGTTGTAGATGAAATCGGCAAGCAGGAGGATATCTTAGCCCTTGAAGAGGTCTTAAGTGCTGGCATTACCATCATCAGTACCGTCCATGGCAAAAATCTAGAGGATTGCAAAAGGCGGCCTGTCTTGAGGGAACTGATAGAAAATGGTCTGTTTGAGCGGATTATTGTTCTTTCAAATAGACATGGCCCTTGTACCATCGAAGATATTTTAGATGGCTCTAAGGGGTTTGGTAAACTAAGATGAGGAGGCTGCAACGTGAAAGCTTTAGGAATTGTCATGGTATTTGTGAGCTGCAGCATGTGCGGCTTTATTATAGACTGGAATGAAAACAAAAGGATTAAGGAGCTGGAGAAGTTTATCTATGCCTTTGAACTGCTTAAAGCAGAAATCGACTATAGGCTGACCCCTTTGCAGGAAGCCTGCTTGTATGTCGCGAGTCTCAGCAAAGCAGGGATTAGAAGTGTATTTGAAAAATTTGTAGAAGCACTGGAGAGCAAGGTATGTATTGATCTTAATGAAATGTGGCAGTCTGCTTTAGAATCCAATAAACTTCACTTTCATCTTAAGCAGCAGGATTATGATCTGCTTCTGACCTTTAGCAATGCCTGCGGTTATTTAGATAAAAATATGCAGAAAAAAAATATAGATATGCTGATTCAAAAGCTGCAGGAGGAACTTTTGCTTTCAAAAAGCAAGTATCAAAGAAACACAAAACTCAATAAATATTTGGGCATACTCATTGGCGCATGTATTAGTATATTTTTGTTCTAGGAGGATAAAAGATGTTAGATATACAAATTATCTTTAAACTGGCAGGACTTGGGCTTGGCATAACGATTATTAATACGGTGCTTAAAAAATCAGGCGCAGAGGAATGGATTTTTCCTATTACGATTATAGGCGTTGTGATGTCACTCTTAGTGGTTATGGACTATATTTTAAAGCTCTTTGAGGTAGTTCAGACCATGTTTACATTTTAGGAGGGGGATCCAATATGGAAATGCTGAAACTAGTGTGTTTTGGAATGATAGCAACCATTTTTATCATTGCCATAGGTAAATATAGTGATGGGACAGGCGTTTTCAGTATGCTGATAAGAATCGTTACAGTAGTTATATTCATGATTTTTATACTGGAGCAGCTAGGAAATGTTTTTAGGCTGGTACAGGAATTGGCAGGCAAAGTACAGATGGACAGTGCGTATTTAGATATTATTTTTAAAATTATAGGAATAGCTTATTTGGCGGAGTTCGGTTATCAATTGTGTAAGGATGCAGGAGAAGAAGCCATTGGTTCTAAAATCCAGTTTGCAGGCAAGGTGATGATTTTTGTTATCTCTTCACCGATTATCCTAGCACTTGTGGAACTTATTACAGAGCTATTATAAAAAGGCGGCGTTAATCATGAAACAAAAGAAAAGAATCTATAAATGGCTTACGATGTGGATTTGTTTTTTAGCTTGTTTTTTTACTTGTACCCTAACGGTTTATGGACAAGATAGTGGCAGCAGCGCAGCCGAGCAAGATCAGCTGATAGCCTATGAGGTCAATCTTTTTAACTGGGAGGAGATTGAGAAGCTGCAGGATAGTTTAAAAACTTCTATGCCAGAGCTGAATGCCTTTGACTTTAAAACAGAAGTTATCAAGATGGTAAAAGGAGAAAAGAGCTTTTCGGTTCATCAGGTCTTAAATCTGATAGGGGCGATGCTTTTCGAAGAAATAGGTGTCTTTATTCAGCTGGGAGTAAGATTCGTTCTTATTGTACTGCTGTGCAATCTGCTTCAGACTTTAAGCAGTTCTTTTCAAAGTCAAAACACCACCAAAGTTTCTTTTTTTGTATGTTATCTGGTCGTGATCTACAGTGTTATTCAATCGTTTTTTATCATGGCGCAGCTGGCAAAAGGGGCCATCGATAAAATGTCAGAAATCATGTTTGTGGCCATTCCAAGTCTTTTAGCTTTTTTGAGTACTACGGGGTATGTTTCATCAGCCGGAGCCATGGCACCTGTTATCATAGGAGCACTTAATCTGAGTACATATGTCATCAAAAACCTCATACTGCCGTGTATTATTTCGGTGGTGGTGCTGGAGGTGATCAGTACAATGAGTGATGACTTTAAAATAGATAAATTTATAGCGTTATTTTACAGCAGTATGAAATGGATTTTAAGGAGTATTTTACTCATTAGCGTGAGTATACTGGGGTTTTACAAGATGACACTGCCCTATGTGGATACCACAGTCAAAAAAGCAGCCGTCAACATTTCCAGCGCTTTTATCCCGGTGATTGGAGATGCTATAGGAGGCGCCGTAGATTTTATTGTAAACTGTTCAATGCTTGTAAAAAATGCTTTTTCGATAGGTGTTATTTTATGGATTGTTGCGATAGTGAGTCTGCCGCTTATTAAAATTCTTGCTTATGTTATTGTCTACCATGTAGCAGCTGCAGCCATAGAGCCATTGGGGGATAAAAAGATGGCAGGCATTGCATCAAAACTCGCCAAAGGCTGTGAGTTCATTATGAGCTGTGTAGGTATCGTGACGATACTGTGCATTGTGGTACTGCTTATTTGTATCAGTATAGGCGGAAATATGCTATAGGAGGAGAGCCATGAAAGACTATATGCAGATGTTCATATGGATCATGTTATTTGTCATTGTTATAGAAATGATTTTCCCGGATTCCAGCTATAAAAAATATATTAAGCTGGTATTAGGCTGCATTATTATCTACACGCTGATCAAACCTGTCGTTCACCTCGTTCAGGTACAGGGAAAGGGCTATGACGACTACGTGGCCTATTATCAAAAGGAACTTGCTAAAAACATCGATTATGAAGAGGGGAGCCTCTCTTATGAAGAGCAGCTGAGGCAGCAACAGGAAATTTTAAAATCCACCTATGAGGAAAGTATCAAGCAAAGGATTGAAAAAGAGGCGGATGTTGAGGTGAAAAAAGTAGAAATCCAGTGGGGGAGTGATGGGACATTACAGCAGATCGAGAAGCTTTATTTGACCATAGGGGATAAAGCGGCAGGGCAGGATGGGAAAATCACCATTCCTAAGATTAAAATAGGTGAGAAGAGTGACTCGGTCAGTGGCGATGAGGAAAAATTAAAAATTAAAATAAAAACTTGTCTTGAAAACTTCTATAATGTACAAGACCGTAATATATATATTACAGTACAGAAGAATTAAAAGGGAGGCGGAGTAATGCTTGATAAATTTTTTAAAGATGCAAAGGATACTAAGAAGCAAAAATATTTGGGCTTAGCAATAGGCATAGCAATATTGGGGATAGCCATTACCTTTATACCTACAAAGAAACCGCAAGATGATAATAAAGCTCAAAAGACTCCAATATTAAAAGATTCTAACGATGCTCTAAGCTATGAAGAGGGGCTCGAAGAGAGACTGAAAAATATTCTAGAAAAAATGGAGGGGGTTGGTCAGGTCAATGTAATGCTCACAACCTTTTCTAATGAAGAAAAGGTATTAGCAGAGGAAAAAACACAAAATTATCAGCATGAGGAAGAAAAAGATCAAACAGGTGGCAGCAGAGTAACAGAAAAAAATGATACGCACAATAAAATTATTCTTCAAAGTGGTAACACTCCTTTCATCATTCAGGAAAACAAACCTCAAATAGAAGGAGTCCTTGTATTAGCTGAGGGGGCTGAAAGCAGTCAGATAAAGAGCCAAATTATAGAATCGGTATCAGGGCTGCTGGGTGTTCCAGTACATAAAGTATCAGTATTTAAAAAGCAAAAATAAGGGGGATATAGGATGTTTACGTTTAAAAGAAATCAAATTATTATTACGGTACTTGTCTTTATGATAGCGATAGCAGCTTATTTAAACACCAAAGATAATGCAAGCGGGGTTCAGCCTCATTTGGTTCAGGAAACAGATATGAGTCAGGAAGGCATTGTAGAAGAAAAAGATTTTTTTGAAGGGTATGATGAAATAGAGACATT
>JARBTY010000263.1 GCA_029239935.1 Clostridia bacterium
AATTCTACCCTTAAAACCTTGCCAGCAATCTTAATGTCCTTTTTATCCACTGCAAATGTTTCATAATCAGGGTTCTCTGGATAAAGAGCAACCATATTGTCAGTAATGGCCTTATATCTTCTAATATATGTATTATTCTTATAAGTGAATAGTGCGATGTCCTTATCACGAATTGAATCTGTCAGGAACACCAGGGCTAAATCACTTTTCATAATTCTGGCACCCTGCATGCTGTTGTCCTGAACCATATAGTAAATAAAGTCTTCGCCAGACACATTATTGTTTTTCCCTTGAAAAACCGGCTCAAACTTATTGTCTATGATATCGCCGTCATATGGAATGCTCTTGCCAGCAGTGATCTTTGCAATAACTGGTATTTTCTTGACTGCCTTGCTAAGGGCATCTGAAATTGTATTTGAACCACTGGATTTAATGGTGTCCTGCTTTGCATTTGTTACTCTTGAAGTGCTAGCTTGAACAGTTTCCTTTGGTTCAGGCTTCTCTTCAAAATAATCAGAGAAGTAGGAGGGTTCTATTGCATCGATGTTTACCCCTAGCCCTTTTGTAATGAGATTAGTCAATTGGGTAGTGGGCACTTTTTTGCCATCCTCTATTTCAAGCAGAGCCGTTTCAGAGATACCGCATTTTTTGGCTAGCTGCTTTGCAGTTAAGTTCTGCTTAACTCGTATTTTTTTTATATTTGTACCAATTATACTCATGAATTTCCTCCAAAGCTACTGTCGTAATGAAAATATTATAACAAATATGGCAGTTAAAATACATATAAATAATAGGATAATCATCATTTTTGTTTGGAAAGTTGAAAAATTACATCAATTGCTGTATAAAGAAATAAGTAAGAAAAATATGGAGGCGATGGTTTGAATAAGGATTATAAAATCAGCTCGGATAAATCAATGATTAAGCTTGAAGATGTATTTGAGCTGCTCAGAAAGAGCTATTGGGCGACAGCCAGAAGCAAGGAAGTTATTATAAAGTCCATAGAAAACTCATTTTGTTTTGGAGTTTATGATAAGGACAAGCAAATCGGCTTTGCGAGAATGATTACGGACTATGCAACTTATGCATATTTGTGCGACGTTATAATAGATGAAGAATACAGGGGTCAGGGAATAGGAAAAGCATTAGTGGGCTACATAATGGAACGCCCTGAGCTTGAAGATGTAAGATCTATGTGGTTATCTACCAGTGATGCTCATAAGCTGTACGAAAAGTACGGGTTTGAAGGTGTGAATGACACTAGTAAGCTTATGATCAAGAGAAAGAAAGCAATTCATTAAATTAGTAGAGTTTTTTTAGAACTATACTGAGACGTTGAAACATTAGGAAAAAAAGGATAATATAAGTAGTATGCGATTAAAGTTATAAGGGGGACATAAGATGTTTACTGGCAACAGAGTTAGGCTTCGTGAGAGTCGAAAAGAAGATATAGAAGTTTTAAGTGATATTTCAAATGAAGTAGAATGCATGCTAAATCTCACCACCAGAGTACCTGCGCCAATGCCTATACAGGTACAGCAAAGTTGGTTTGAGGAATATACCAAAAAGTTTAACGATGATTTCATACAGTTTACAATTGAGAAGCTGGATGGAACTGTTATTGGAAAGTGTGGGACGGGCCATATCGATTGGAAAAATGCTTGTGTTACAGTATGGATTTTTATAGGGAAGGATGAAAACAGAGGAAAGGGCTATGGCAGTGAGGCATTATCCCTATTTGTTGATTTTATCTTCCGAGAAATGAATATGAACAGAATACAGCTTTATGTTTTCGGCTTCAACGAAAGAGCTGTGACCAGCTATAAAAAAGTAGGCTTTGTTTTAGAAGGGGTACATAAACAAGAACTCTTTAGAAACGGCAAGTACAATGATGTTTATGGAATGAGTATTTTAAAAAGAGAATACGATGCAGCTAAGGGGGCGGTATAAATGCTGTTTAGCGGAAAATTGGTTAATTTAAGAGCCTTTAAGGATGAAGATATAAAGCCTAGCGTGGATTTCATGAATGATATGGAAATCATATTAAATCTAGATGATGATGCGCCTATGCCCCAAAGCTATGAGACCCAAAAAGAATGGTTCGAGGAATTGAGAAAGAATAAAAAGAAATACAAAGACTTCTTTTGGGCAATTGAGACAAAGGATGGCAAATTCATAGGCGGCTGCGGTGCAAATCGTATGGACAGCAAAAACCGTGTTGCTCAAGTTGGGATATTCATCGGCAATAAGGAATATCAAGACAAAGGCTACGGCACAGATGCAATGCAAGTTTTATTGGAGTTTTTATTTGAAGAATACAATGCAAATAAGGTAAAGCTAAGTGTTTTTGATTATAACAAAAGGGCCATCAGAAGCTATGAAAAGTGCGGATTTCAAACTGAAGCCATACAAAGAGAAACAGTCTTTAGACATGGCAGGTATCAGGATATGAGAGCAATGGCTATTTTGAAGGACGATTATTTTTGCAATAGAGGTGTTTAAATGAATGAAGATTTGCAAAGTGAGGTTTTTGAAGACGTAAAACCTTTATACTTCAATAGAAATTTTATTCTAATTATGTCTGGGAGATTTGTTTCCCTGCTGGGAGACAGCTTACATTCCTTCGCAGTTACATGGTATATCATGGAGCTATTTGGTAAAAACAGCGGTGGACCACTTAGCATAGTATTATCCTTGGGGACTTTGCCATCGTTATTTTTAGGTCCTTTTACGGGCGTATTGGCAGATCGTTTTGATAGAAGGAAAATTATGATGATAATGGATATAACAAGAGGTAGTCTGGCTATTTTTCTTAGCTACCTTGTTTCTATCAATCAAGCGCCCTTGTGGGTATTACTTGTTATTACAATGCTGCTTTCGGTTTGCGGCAGTATGTATTTCCCAGCCAGTGGAGCTTTATTTCCCAACTTGGTTCATAAATCAACCCTGCTGAAAGCAAACTCAGTAGCTTCGTTTCTAGGGACCTTTGCTGCTTTGATTGGACAACCAATATCCGGACAAATGTATAGTATCGTCAATGCGAAAGGAGCTTTCTTTTTAAATGGATTAACTTATTTTTTCGCAGCGTTTATGGTATTCTTTGTGATTAGTCCGCAGGTTATAAAACGAATCGGTCTTACACCGAAGAAGTACTTCAATGATTTGACGGAAGGCTTTAAATTTATTTGGAAGACAAAAGCACTTGTCGCTATGCTGTTATTTGGTGGCGCAGTAAATTTATTTTTTTGGCCAATCCAAAACATCATTCAGCCATTGATAGGCAAACAAATACTAGCTTTTGAACCTTCACAATACACATTCTTTACAATGTTCTTTCCGGCTGGTATGTTGCTTAGCACAATGCTTTTGCAGTTTTTGCCCTCACCTAAGAAAAAGCATAAGTTTATGCTGTGGAGCATGTTTTCTCAATCAATAGGCTTAATTATTTTGGCTATACCTATATTGCCGTTATTCATGCAATTTAGGGGAGAGACCTCGAGTTTTCTGTATATATATAGCACAATTACGTTATTTAGAGGTTTGGCTTTTGGTTTTACAAATGTACCTATGCAGGTTGTATATCAAACTCTAACGCCGGATGAATATAGAGGAAGAGTTTTTGCTCTTCAAGGAACCTTCTTTCAAAGCTTAATACCTTTAGGAATGGGTATTGCAGGAATATTGATAAATTACTTTAACGAATATACTATTTCAATATTTTCCGGTGTTTGCATGGGAATCATATGCTTATTGATGTTTAAAGTAAAAAGCATCAAAGAAATATAAAATAATAAAAAAAGCACTCCCAAGAGAGTGCTTTTTTTATTATTTAAATTGCTAATTATTTGCCAGCCATTTGTCTTTCAGCTTGCTCAATAAGTCTCTTAACCATGTAGCCGCCTACTTTACCTGCTTCTCTAGCTGTGATATCTCCATTGTAGCCTTCCTTTAGGTTAACGCCTACTTCTGAAGCT
>JARBTY010000264.1 GCA_029239935.1 Clostridia bacterium
GGTTCATTTGACACGAGGAAATCACACAATGTATCGTCCTCTTGCTGAATCTTTACTAGAGGGGCAGCTACCAGTCGTGATAAAATAGACTCCCAGTTAGGAGGTTCAATCAATAGCGTATCCTTTTCTACAAAACTCGGCCTATAAATAAACGGACTCTCTGAAAGATGAATAAGCAACTCAATCACCTCATCATCTTCCTTTTGAAAGCTATGAAATTCTGGATTATAAAAAAACTCCGCTGAGCATTCATAGGATTCTTTTATCTTAATTTTATCCAGAAATGCTCTCAAATCCTGTATCATATGGGATGCCTTAAGACCTGCCCTCATCTGCACTCCCATTAGATACCCTTTGTCACCGTACAAAATAGGCCTACAGATAAATGCCACATGAACCATTTCCCTTGTTTCAAAATGAAGTAAATGACCGCTAGGGCGTACTACTTTATTTTCAAATAAACTCAGTACCTCATGAGCCAGCTGACCCTTTGGCGAAAGCGTGGACTCTCTCTCTTGCTCTGGCATCGCTTTGATATAAAAAAGAACTGCTGCAACATGCTGACAGCAGTACTTATCAAAAGATGCTAAGGTTGGGCAGGTACATTCTCCTTGGATTTTCCCATTTTTATCTTGTTTTACAGTCACATAAAAAATACTGTTCCCCTTTACACTTGCTTCAATGATTTTGCTATACTCATTGTAGCTTTGCAGCTTTACTTTTTTAGCTCTATAATAGGCTTTGCCCTTTTTAAAAGCGTTGTCTCCACACAAGCGCCTAATCGTCATTTCGCTCACTAAAAAGTTCATCCTTTATCCTTTCTCAGCCCCACCCTTAACGTGCCCATTTTTATTATCATTATAACCTACTCAGATGGTCTTTTAAAAGTCTTTTAATCATTCATGATTTCCATTAAATGCTCTACTGAAGCTGTAGTAAGCAGTGCAATACTGCCACCGAATTGCTGTATGATGTATTTTAAAACCCATTGGTTTGGATTTTTTTCTTCCTCTAATAATTTCTTTAATTTTCTTTGATTAAACACTGTATCGTAGCCCTCATGCAAGATCTGCTGCTGATTATATTGACCTCCAAGAAGTGGTGAATACGCAACCAAGGTCAAGTCCCCATAATACTCTATATATTTGTGTAGTCCTTCATCGGCTGCAACTTGAGGATAAAAATCTGTGTCAATCGTTGGAGCCAGATAGCTGTATCGCTGCTGAATGGCACTAAAAAAAGGATAGTTGTATTTTTTACAAATTTGTCTGGCGCTTTCTATCCGCCATGTATAAAAATTACTGCAGCCAATTGCTTTGATGACACCTTTATCCATGAGTTCTGATAAAGTACCCATTGTTTCTTCCTGAGGGGTACTAAAATCATCCACGTGAAGATACAATAAATCCAAATAATCTGTTTTTAAGTTTTCTATGGACTCCTGCACACTATCTATGATTGTTTTTCTGCCTAACCCCTGCATATTGGTAAAGCCGTTTCCTTTTAGATTGCTTGGTTTTGCCCCTAGCTTGGTCGCTAGTATGATCTGATCCCTACTGCCTTCTTTTTCAAACCACCGGCCTATGGTTTTTTCACTTTCGCTGCCATCTCCCCCATTCCAAGTAGCATAGTTATTAGCCGTATCAAAGAAATTTCCCCCGCATCTGACATATGCATTCATTAACTCAAATGCCTGTTTCTCATGGATTTTAGTCCCAAAGTCAACGCAGCCAAGACCTATCTGCGAAACCCTCAGATGAGATTTCCCTAAATTTATTCTATTCATATTACCACCTCCGCCTTAAGTATACACCTTCACCACTTATCTTGAAATACGGTATTTTTAGTGTTAGGTCGCTGTATTCTAATGAATCCTGTCAACTGGAACAAGGCGGATAATTTTATCATCTGTTGCATCTGGATTACCCCTGCCATCCCTATTATTTGTAGTGAGGTAAATGGAGCCATCATCTGCCCCAATAACCTCACGCAAACGTCCATACTCATTTTTAAACCTAGACTCTGCCTGCTCTACCCTCGTTCCTTCTTCATTCAGTGAAACAGCCAGCACTTGTTCGCCCCTCAAGGCAGTCACAAGTAATTGATCTTGCCATGGCCCCTGATTGATAAAGGCTATACCAGAAGGCGCCCATGTCTCTTCTCCGCTGTGCAGCAGCGGCTTTTCTATGTTTACTTCACTTGTATCCTCATCACCTTGCACAAGAGGCCACCCGTAATTGGCCCCTGGCTTAATGATGTTAATCTCATCATGAGCGCTTTGTCCATGTTCTGATGCATACAAGATATTGTTTGAATGCCAAGCTAGGCCTTGAGGATTGCGGTGCCCTAAGCTATAAACAGGTGAGTTTGTAAAGGGATTGTCTTCGGGAATACTGCCATCTAATTCTATTCGCAGTATTTTGCCTGCTGTACTGGCAAGATCTTGAGCGAGCATAGGATTGCCTGCATCTCCCGCTGTGATATATAACTTCTGATCTGGGCCAATCTTTATCCTTCCGCCATTGTGAATCTGCCCTCCTGGAATCCTATCCAAAAGAATTCGGTTAATAAATGCCTCATTATCCCGTTCTATCAATCTCACCACACGATTATAAATTTGCCCCTCTTCTTCATAGGAATGCATCACGTACATATAACGGTTTTGTGAATAATTTGGATCCAATACGATACCCATCAAACCCCCTTCCCCTTGGCTTACAAAAGGTGGGCCAAAAGTAATCATGGGCTGTGGCCGCAGCTTGCCGTCCTCAATCACTCTAACTGCTCCAGACCGCTCTGTAAAATAAATCTTTCCTTCATCACTTAGAGCTATAGCCCAAGGTACAACTAGATTTTCTGCGATCATTTCAACCTCATAGGCTGTTTGTCTATATCCAGTTTGATTGCCTCTACTATTGGCCCTACCATATCTATGCCATATCATATAGGATAAAATAAAGTAAAGTATTTTTTTCATAATGCTCTCCCTCCCTCATACCCTATTCTATTAAAGAACTTACTAAAAAATGAGGATAGCACTATGAATTGAAGTTATGTATAAATAAAAAAAGATTAATTTCTGCAACAGATTATTCGTATTTGGAATACAGATAAACCCCGCAGATGACAACGCCCCCACCTATCATTTGTGAAATGCTAGGAAAATCTTTATAAATAAAAATGGCTAATGTAGAGGCAATGACCGGCTCTAATAATTTGGCCGATGAGACAAAGGAAGGACTCAGATATTTGAGACTCCAGCTGAATATGCTGTGGCCTAACAAGGTACAGGAAATCCCTAGCAAAAGCCCAAGCATAACTTCTTTGATACCATATCCATAAAGCGGAGTACCTGTGGCCAGATCAAATATCAGCATGGTTACAAAACAAGCACTATAGGTTATAAAAGTATAAACGGTTGTGCTCAGGTGTCCCCTTTGTTTTTTTCCAACTAGTGTATAGACTGCGGCCATAATAGCTCCAAGAAGCGCGAGAGCGTCTCCATACAATATATTGCTTCCACCGCTATAGTCATTCATAGCAATAACGACACTACCTGCAAAAGCAATCACAATAGCCGCTATACACTTTTTATTTATTTTACCCTTTAGCACAAAAACAAACCCAATAGCTGCAAAAATGACTTCTGTACTTACTAGCACCGTGGAACTGGCAATGGAAGTGAATTTTAAAGATTCAAACCATGCCGCAAAATGAACTGCAAGAAAAAAACCGCTTACAGAACCCCATAAAACATCACTCTTTTTAAGCCTCCTCAGCTCCTGGCGAAACTTGATTCCCACTATTGGCAGCAAAATAAGGACCGTCCATCCCAAACGATACGTTGCTATAACCAGGCTTGGTGCAGTTGAATATTTAATAAAAATGGATGAAAAAGATACGCCTAAGACTCCCATCAATAAAATAAGCTTAGGATTTATTTTAGCTGCTTGCTTTTCAATCACAATTCTCCTCTTTTCCAGTATGACTTAGATCTACTCCATTCTCTTTGCTTTCAACCTTACTGAGTTTTTTAACTGCCCCATATGACTCTTTTAATGAAAGCTTATCTCCTCTTCCAGAAATAACCCATAAAATTTTGTATCCTCTGGGGATGACCCGCAGCTTCTCTTCGCCTTTGCCATCCGTAAAGTACACCAATAAATTAATCTTTTTCTTATTAACATACTCAAAAACTGGGGTAAACT
>JARBTY010000042.1 GCA_029239935.1 Clostridia bacterium
GGATACCCTCTTTTTTATATATTTCAATGGCCTCGTCTCCCCCAAAGCCTTTAGCGATACCTCCTAAATCAATAACCTGTCCTTCATCCCGCAGCATAACCTGATCTTTTTCTTTATCCAAATCTATTTTTTTATAATCGACCAGCTTAAGTAACTCCTCTATTTTTTCATCCTTTGGAACCTCTGGATGCTCTGTAATAATGCCCCATTCTTTTACTAATGGACCTATTGTAATATCAAAAGCGCCATGGCTCAGGGCAGCATAGCCTATTGCTTTTTCGATAACATAGACGGCGTCTTTAGTCAGTTTGACCTGTTTTTTTCCTGCATAGTCATTTAACTGATTGATAACTCCACCTGCTGTATTGATAGTCATAGATTTTTCGAGTTCTTTAAGTCTATCTGATACTTTACCGGCTACCCGCTCTGCTTCATCGCCATAAACCCTTTGGGATATTGTGGTTCCCATAATAAACTCTTGAATCTCAAAAGCATCTGAACTTACTGTTTTAGTGTTTTTCACTATTTCCTGCTTGGTGTTACTTGTATTACACCCGCTTAATATTATTGTAAGTACTGTCAGTACCATGAATTTTTTTACGTTCATAATCCACCCTTTTAATATTTTATCTCTCTACAGTTGTAACATAACAGAGCGGATACCTATTCTATAGGCTCCGCCTTCTGCTACATTGATCTGCAAACTATCAGATAAGCTCTGCTTTTATTCAGAAATAAATTCTAATTGATCCAGTACATTCTTTAGGATAGCTGCTGCCTCGCCTCTTTTTGAAGTTGCCTTAGGTTTAAAGCTGCCATCTTCAGTTCCTTTTACAATTTGTGCTTTTGCCGCATACTCAATTGATTTTACAGCCCAGCTACTCATCTCTTTTTCATCAATAAAAGGCACATAGTCAAACTGTGTATCCCCTTCTTCTTCAGAAGTATCCGGTTTTGCGTCTGCTAATGCATTTTTTACAGCCTTCATAGCTGCTTCTCCAGAAATTGTTGCTCCTGTAATCATATCAACTTCTTCTGACTGTGCTTTAATGATTCTCTTCATTGTCTCATCAACAGCTATATCTCCCAGATGAGCAGTCTCATGCATCTCTGTTAAATCAATTTTTTTAATCTTTCCTGCAGCAATGGTCACTTTAACACGAAGCGGTGTCCCATAAAATCCTGGTGCACTGCCTTCATACGTACCATCTTTCCATTGATCTGCTATCTGCTCTTCACTAGTTGTTTCTATTTGAGACTCTTGTACAATATCTATTGCTCTAGTTGCCATAACAACCATTTCTTCTCTGGTAATCAGGTTATTAGGTCCAAAGGTATCTTTGCTGATGCCGCTTACAATACCACTAGCATACGCTGTATACACATCTTTTTCATACCAGCTGCCTGATACTATGTCTGAAAAAACTGCTTCATTTTGGCCAACTGTTTTTAAACCAAGTCCTCTGACTAACATGCATGTAAACTGTGCTCTTGTTAAGGAAGCTTCTGGCTCAAAAGTATCTCCGGTTCCTTTTAATATCATTTTAGAAGCAAGCAGCTCAATCACATTTTTTCCCCAATGGTTTTCAATGTCATTAAAGCCTTTTTTATTTTCGATGATACTATATAAACTATTTGAATTACGTTTAATCACCGCAATAGTCTTATTATCCTCTATTCTGAAGGTCGTTGGAACAGGCTTAAAGCTTCCCCCTTCAAATACAGCCCCTACACTTGTTTTAAAGTCTAGGATATCATCTATCACAATACTTCTCTCAATATACTGTTTACCAAAATCAGAGAGTATCACTTTTTCATTTTTAAATTCTACCTCTAAAGTATAGTCTACAGGTTCAGTTAACAATTTATAATTCTCTGTCATTTCTTTGGTTGCTTCTGTTTTTTCAATATGCAGGCTGAAGTTGACCATTTCTCCCTTGTCTTTAGACAGTTCCTCTAACGCTTTGAGTTGGTACGGTATTTTGTACTCTCCACCTGAATAAGCAATACTAAGTGAACTTTTATTACTCTTCATAGCTTTGTAAGTTTCATTTTCAAGCTTTATCTCAAAGTTTGTAATATCTTCCGGCATAAGTACCTTGATTTCTTTAAGCTTGTTATTCTCTTTCAAGAGAGCTGCTAAGTGCTCAGCCGTAATTTTCAATGTTGCCTTGCCGGAAGCATCTTTTGTGATGTAAGACTCTAGTTTGAGTGTGCCTTCCTCTGGGATAACAAGTACAGGTGTACTCCAGTCACCGGAAGATGTGGCTCCTGACCCAGTGTCTACTGGATCCTCTTCTTTAATGAGTGAATCCTTTAGTTTCATAAGTCCCTTTTTATGAGAAAGTATAAAAGAGTCTTTATCATACTCAATACTTTTAGGATCTTCTGCTATCATATTGGCTGGCAGCGTACTCATCATCTTTAAACTGCCCTCATTCATGTAATAGACTTGCATATTTTTACTGATTACATAAAGTCTGTCTTCTACAGCCATGATCTTTCTGCCTTCCCCATCAAAACCTGCCACTTGAACCCAGCTACTTTGATCACTAAGGGTTGTTTTCCATAAACCACTTTTACCTGTCACATAAAGTGTATCCTGTGTATGATAAATGTCCCACACATCTTTGCCTTCTTTAGTGAGTCCCTCACTTTTAAACGGCACCCATGTCACCCCGTCCACTGAAGTAAGAAGTCCTTGCTTTTTAGTAGATAAATACCATTTACCCTCTATACTATAAAGCTTTCTTGCATCGTATTCACTTTCCTTTTCAGGATTTACAGGCAGATTATTATTATAAACTGTCCAGGTTTTACCTCCATCTGTTGAGCGGTATAACCCATATTTATTAACAATGGCAATCATCTCATTTTCTGAGCGTACTAACAGTGACTCCACCTTTTCAGAAGCTAAGCCTTCATGCACCACAGGCTCACTCCAAGTCTCTCCGCCATCATGAGTCACTAGTATGCTGTTGCCGTCTTTTCTTCCTATCAAATAAATGGTTTGTGTATCAGGTACTCTGTAGCCACTTTCTATCGCAGGTATGTTGTGAAGTTTAACTTCACTCTTTCCATCTGCATCCACTAATTGGGCTGTTGAGGTCTTTTCATCTCCATTTTTATTCACATAAAGATATTTGTTATTAACAACTGTTACAAATACGCCTTCATTACCATCTGCAATTAATTCTTTCCAATTGGCATCTGCAAGATCTTGTACAAATTTTGTACCTTCCAGTGCATTAATAGCCGCTCTTAAGACCCCTCTGCTTGTTTCTGTTGCACCTGAAACAGTATCTACATCCAGCGCCTGCTCTTTGATGATATTTTCTGGAACAACTCTTAATGCTTCAGCCACTTTATCAGAATGGTCATATCCTGATACTGATTCGTTGTGTGAAACAATTTCAGCACTTATAATCTGATCGCCATTCACTGTGATTTCAATGACTATCCCTTCATTTCTGCCTTTTCCAGTTCCTTGATATACAATAATATCAACGCCCTCTTGCTTCCTTGGCACTATCACCTCAATCTCTTTTGTCAAAGCTGTATCTGTACTATCTGTTTCATTTATAATCCTAAAAATAAGTTTTACCGTTGTTTCCATGTCTGGTGGTGTTATCGTGCCATCCAAAGCAATAACATCTTCTCTGTCCGATTCATAAAGCTCAGCTTTATAACCATTAGGTACCTCAGGCATTTCAAGTTGTGTTTTATTAATACCTGGGGCTTTAACACTGGTAATACTCTCTGCTACAGCATCTGCTGTCCATATCCTATACTCTTCTTGAATAAGGAATACCCCTTTTTTATGGGCTGCAATAATCTGTCCATTATCATATTTGATATCTTTAAGCTCCTCTATCTTCAGACCCTCTGGCTGATTGGTAAATGGTCTTAAAACACCAGTACTATCTACATAATAAATATTCGCATTACTTTTGGCAGTTACATAAATACGTCCATTGACACTTAGGATATTTTTAACCTCATCAGTAAGCCCCTCTACTTTTGTAAAACCTTGACTTTCTTGGGATAAGTCTGTTTTATAAAGTCCTTCTTTAGTGGCAATCCACAGCATGTCGCCATCTGTTGCTACTTCGAATATTTCTTTGGACTTTTCACTTGTCAATCCATTTCCACTTTTAACCTGTGTGAAAACTTCTCCGTCTTCTGATATAAATATACCCTGTTTTTTAGTGGCTACATAATACTTGCCATTATATTTCCACATCCCCCTTGCTTCATAGTAAGTTAGAAGCACATCATTTTTTGTGCTCCAAGTCATCCCGGCATCAGCTGAATAATAAATGCCTTTTTTGTCTCCCAGTAAGAGATAAATCTCTAATCCTTCTACAAATAAACCCTCTATTTTGATATCACTGATACCACTTGGCAGAGTAACCCCTGTTTCAAGCAGATTAGTCCAGTTATTTCCTGCATCTTCACTTTTATAAAAGAACTGACCTTTTTTATTTCCTACTATGTAAACTGTATCGCCCTCTTGATAAGCTGCATCAACTTCTTTAATATCTGTTAGTGTATCCGTCCATAAAAGGTCCTCTGAATCAGATGCTGTTGTACTTACAATAGAGTTGTCATCACTTTTTCTTATCAATAAATACTGACCCTTTCCAAACACAAAAATATGTGTACCATCTTTAGTATCAGGGCCTATCTCCTGCCAAGTCATCGAATTTCTGTAAGATTCAAATAACATAATTGCCACATTTAATGTTTGATAAGCCCCATCAATTTCTTCTTGCACCTGCGCTTCATCTCTTATAGTTTCCGCTTGACTTATGGCACTAAGGAGTTCATCTTTTGCGCCTTCCTGATATTCCCCAGCACCGCTGCCTTCCACTGCTCCTTCATATTTTGTCTGTGCTAACGTAATCAATTCATCGAGTTGACTGAGCTGAAGACCGTCTTCTTCTGGTTGTTCTCCCGGTTCTTCTTCACTATCAGGGATTTGGACTTTAAGTACTCCCTTTTTATGAGAAACTACGAGATTTTGGCCATCATAAGCCATGTCTTTTATGTCATCTACCGTTATACCATCAGGTTTATTTGTAAATGGCTGTAAAGTCCCTGTTTCATCAATAGTGTAAATATTATTTGTATCTTTACCAGTTAGATAAAGCGTCCCCTCTGCATTAATAATGTTTTTCACCTCATCACTAAGTCCCTCCAGCTTTATAAAACCTTCGCTGTCATCCTGTAAATCAGTGGTGTACACCCCATCTTTAGTTGCCGCCCACACTTTATCATCTTCTGCAAAAACTTCAAATACTTCTTTACCGCTGCTGCTCAGACCGTTCCCGCCTTTAAGCTGCGTAAAGCTATCTCCATCCTCTGATATCAGTACCCCTTGCTTTTTAGTGGCAACATAATATTTTCCATCGTATTTCCACATCCCTCTTGCCTCATAAGAAGTTGGGATTGAATCATTTTTAGCACTCCATGAAGCTCCCCCATCTGCTGAATAATAAATACCTTTTTTATCACCTGCCATAAGATAAATTTCTGAGTCTTCAACATATATGGCCTCTGTTTTAGTCCCGCTTATTTGTGATGGCAATGTACTGCCTTGCTCTAGGAGGTTTGTCCAGCTATCCCCTTGGTCAGAGCTTTCGTAGAATGAAAAGCCTTGTTTGCTCCCTACAACGTAAACTGACCCCGTAGTAGTTTGCCACGCACTATCAATTTCACTGATACCAGATAAGGCTGCGCCCCATCCATTTTCATTTCCTGTATAAACTGTAGACTTCTTATCATCCTTTTGAATAAGTATATACTCCCCGCCTGATGCAAAAACTTGCGTTCCCTCTTTGCTGCTTGGCCCAATTTCTAACCAAGCATCCCCTGTCGCTGCAAATGTACTACTTGGCATGCCTATCCAAATATTTGCTATCAACATCAAGACCAACATCATACTTATTTTCTTATGAAATTTCTTTCTCATCTGCCTTTTCCTCTCCTCTATACCACTTTATTTTCCATCTGCTTGATTGCGCACTTTCATAATCCCTTCTTTTACTTGCTCTCTTATGCTCCCTCCCTTTTAACGATGATTTTAATATTCATTCTCATTTAACTACTTAAATAAAGAGTTCCTTAAGTTTTATTTGCCAAATTTAAGAAACCCTCTATTTATACTCGGAGAAAACGATAACGACTATCATTTTCCATTAATTTCATTTTGTATTGTAAACTACTTGTCGCTTCCTGTCAATTAAAAGAATAAAAATACATAGATATCTCTAAAACAGCTTATAAAACAAAATAATTCTTTAGCAATTCACCGCATTGACAAGATGCAGTGATTAAGCTAACATAAGGTTAATTAGATTTTTATATTTAAATAGGAAAGGATGTATGCCCATGAAAACCTTATTTTCAGAAATTAAACTCAAAAACTTAAAAATCAAAAATAGGGTGGTAATGCCTCCTATGGTAATTTTTAAGCATGTAACAGCGGATGGATTGATTGCAAAAGAACATATTGCCCATTATGAAGAAAGGGCCAAAACCGGAGTTGGCCTCATTATTGTTGAAGCAGCCTGCGTCAACAAAGAGGGCCGATTAGCACCTAGGCAGCTTGGCTTATGGTCAGATGCCTTTATTGAGGGACTACAGGAAATCCCAAAGGTCTGTCACAAGTATGGTGCTAAGGTCCTTATCCAGCTGCATCATGCCGGAGCCAAAACACCGCCGAGTGTATGCTCTGACAGCGTTTGTCCCTCTTCTTTTGAGACACTTCTGTCTCCTGATGCCCCGTCCGTTCAGACCAGAGCACTCACCCTTAGTGAAATTCATAACTTGCAAAATGACTTTGTGGATGCTGCCATCAGGGCTAAAGAAGCTGGATTTGACGGTATAGAACTACACGGAGCTCATGGCTATTTAATCAATCAATTTTTTTCTCCCCTTATTAATAAACGAAAAGATTCATACGGCGGAAGTCTTGTGAACCGTGCTAGATTTGCCGTTGAAATCATTACTGAAATCAAACAAGTTGTGGGAAATGACTTTATTATTGGCTGTCGGATGGGCTGTAACGAACCCGATCTTCAAACCTCTATTGCCCTTGCTAAGTTATTAGAAAATGCTGGCGTTCAATTGCTCCATATCTCCTTTGGTTCCGGGCCGAGTCTTAATTTTTCTTCTCCATCATTAATGACAGCTTGTCCTGACTTTGACTATAGCTGGGTGGTTCATGGCGGAACTGAAATGAAAAAACATTTAAAGGTTCCTGTCATTGTCGTTTTTGGTATTAGAAAACCCGAGGAAGCTGATGCACTTATCAAAAATAATCTAGCTGATTTTACAGCTGTTGGAAAAGGGTTATTGGTGGATCCTGCTTGGGCTGAAAAAGCTCAAAAAGGCGAAGTCATTGCTTTTTGTCGGAGCTGCAAAAAATGCTTGTGGTTTCAATCCGAGGATCTGTGTCCAGCCAGAAGAGCCGTCCAATAGCTAGCGCGCCAAAAAAACCAAATGTCTGAATTTCTATGCTATTTACAGTTGCCCTAACACCCTAATAGGTTATATTGTGGAAGCTGTAACTAAAATTATTACGGCAAAACGAGCAGGGGGAAAACTCATTTTCTCCTGCTCGTTTTGCCTGTTTTTATCCTCTCGCCCATCGTGCTGGATACCATTTTTGAAACCATGATGTAAAAATGCCCATAAGCGCTGGCAGAGCGGAATTGATTAAACCTATGTAGGGCGAAAAGCCGGTGTCCATCAGCATATAAGTCCAAATCGGGGTGACAAGATATAATCCGCCCCAAGCGGCGGTCAATATGCGATTTGTACTAATAAAAAGTGGATTTTCAAAAGCTTTTTCTTCTCCATAGTTCGCTGCGCTGTAATGGGCGGTCAGCGGTATTTGGGGAAATGCGCCGATTGTCCATATCAGTCCAAAAATCAAATAGCTACCGGAAACCACAAGTCGTATATCCGTACCGAATAAAACTGCCAGCGAAAGCCCCGCCACAATTGGTACACTGATTTGCTCATAGACAACAGGGCGAAACACAAGCCACAGTAATGGAACAGATGCTGCTATGACAATGCCTATTGTACCGCCGACAACAGGGTTTATCGCTATTGCTGTCCAAATGGCTATCCACGGCATGAGAAGAACCATCATATTGGTTTTACGCTTTAACTTAATATCATTTGACTTTGAGGGTGTGTGGGTGCCAAACAGTTCATCCCACCTCAGCATGAGGTTAAAATCCCCGAGGACTTTATAAAGCCGCTGAAACAACGCATCCTGTCCGGAAATTTCATTGCGGGCAATGGAACTCCAAACCGAGTATGGCGTTTCAATTCTTGTGGTATATGGTTTGAAACCATCCGTTATAACTTCTGATCCTTGCTTCGTCAACAAAATTTGATAGGTTTTGCCAATGTCAGTATAATGAAACTCCACTACACGCTCCACACCGTCCGGCTTATATAAAGCCGCCATCTGGGTTGTAAAATTGAGGCTATTGTCTGCCGAAATGCCCGAATCTCCTTCCTTTGAAATCCCCCATGAAGCGTTCGCCATTTTTTCAAATGAATCCCGTGGATATAAGGGTGCTGCAAGTTCCTTCTGTGTCTCGGGATGAATTCCTCCGCCAGCATATTCTGCCCCTGCACGGCGGACGATTTCCAAATAGGCGTCCGTGCGACTTTTCAGTTCTGGCCCCCGAAACAACTCTCCTTGGCCGCAAAAAATGGTCGTGTAGTTGCCATTCCCGAAAAAGTGGTCAAACATAGGGATTACGGCGTCATAATTCCCTTTTGCTGTCCAAAAGCCACAGGTGGAAATAACAAGGCGTTTTTGCTGTACTAAATTATAGCGGGACGGATGCCCTCCACTCTCAGTTTCTTCCGCCATAAACGGCAGATTAAGAGGGAGTTGCCTATCGATGAGATTTTTCATTCCTCCAGGAATGCCGAAATAATAGAGTGGAAAAGACCACACAATCACATCAGCGGCAATTATTTTGGCGAGTATTTCCGCCATTCCGTCATTTATAACACACTTTCCCGGTGTTTTATTCCAACATGCAAAGCACCCCAAACAGCCTTTTACATGAGCTTTTCCCACATCAATAATTTCTGCGTCTGTCCATTCAGCCCCGTTCAGAAATGCGTGGGTAAGGTTCATTGTATTGCTGCATTCACTTTTAGGTGAACCGTTCAAAACCAGAATTTTCATCGTTTTACCTCCTCTAAAAGAGCGATTGCTTTGTCCGCCCAGTCAAGTCCCGCACTGCAAAACGATTCTCCATAAAGCAACGTCATTTTCCAGTATAGTGCCTTCCTATCGTCACCAACAATCGGTCCGTATTCAGAAATTGCATCATGAGCCACGCTCATTTCTTTACTACTTTCAAGGCATTTTTCACGATATGTGCGAAGCATTTCTAGTGATTGTTCGATACTCGTCTCTCCAGCGAAAAATACGCGCATTAGAAATGCGCTCCTTACACGCATTGCGTCCAAAATATCTGCTTCCGGCAAGGAGAGCCACTTGGCAAGTTCTTCTTTTCCGCCCATCGTTATGGTATATACTCTCTTGTTCGGTTTTTCACTCTGAATAATGCGCTCGCTGGTTAGCCAACCGTGGCGTTCCATAGCATCCAGTTCTCTGTAAATCTGACTAGTCTTTGCCTGCCAAAAAAACGAAAGAGACTCACTAAATGCCTTGTTCAGTTCATATCCCGTCATAGAGCCGTAATTCAAGAGCCCCAGCAAACCATGCTTGAGTGACATATGGCACCTCCTTGTAATATATTCAACAAGTTTATTATATAACTATTGGAATATCACTTCAAGACTAAGTTGTTGTTTTTATTTCAATTTTGTAGGTAAAGTTAAAAAAGAGAAAAGCCATAAGATTTAAAATCCTACGGCTTTTCTCAAAAAACTAAAACATCCTTATTACCAAGGCATTTTCAGCTTGGTGTTTTTGTGCATTTTACTTAATTTCTATTTGGTATCTATTTTCATTAATCTCCACTTTTGGAGCAATAATTTTTAATATACCTTCTTCTAATTTTGCATCTATACTATCTGCTTTAATATTTTTTAAATAAACGCCTCTTTGCATTGAACTGGATTTTCTTTCTCTATGAATGTAATTATCCTTTTGTTCATTAACCTCTTCACTTTTCTGAATCGAAATAATGAGTTTATCTCCATTGTAATCTAGCTTAATATCTTCTTTTTTGATGCCTGGTACTTCTGCCTCAATTAAATATTCCTTTTCGTTTTCTTTAACGTCCATCTTAAAGGTATCATTTCGTAAACTTCTTACAGGTGAAAAGCTATCATTAAAAAAGTCATCGATCATATTGTAGAAATCCACGAAGTCGCTGTTATTTTTCTGCATTACTTGACGATTAAAAGGTGTTAATCCAAACATATCAATTCCTCCTCTAAATAATGATTATTTTTTGTTAGCACTCTATCAAGGTGAGTGCTAATTACATTTTTAATATAACTCCACTTTTTTATTTTGTCAATACTCTTTTTTAATTTTTTTAATCTCTTTTCTAATTTTTTTTAATCTCATCAGATATATCAATCATGTATGAGCGGGTGGGTGTTTCACTCATTTCTATAGATAAAAGCAACCAGCCTTTTTGAACGAGAATTTTTTGAAAAGCTTCTTTAAAATAGATACAAATATTTTCAAGAGTCGGATTTAAGGTGATAAAAGGAGAGATTTTATTGAGGTAGCGATCTTGAAAACTTTCTAAATATTTTTCCATATCCTTTTCTATAGCATTGAAAGTAATAAAATCCTCTTTTACCTTAATGGTTTGAATGGTAATTTCCCATGTATGGGGATGCTCCTCCCCCAATTGCCCATCAATATAGATAGAATGTGTTGCATTGAGATAAAATTTGAACCGGTATTGATTGTATTTCAAAGTGTTACATCTCCTTTACTGCTGCAGCTAGTACCCATCAGTTTATAGATATATTTTCTGATATAATAAAGTATAAAAAACGGAACAACTACAGAAACCCCCTTACTGAATAAAAACTTAAAGGTTTCTGGTAAAAAATAGAATAATTTGTGATAACTGATACTAATGAGCCCGCCGGCTAAAAAAATTCCTAAGATAAATGTCCCCACATAAACTATGAAACCAATAGCTCCATACTCTGTCTGAAACACGGATTGTGAAGACAAAATATAATGAATGAAAAATCCTAAAATCATACCTACAGTATTGGCATATACTAGTTCCACTGCAAAATGATTCATTAAGAGCCATACCGCAGCACTGTCAACGATTGTAACTGCCACAGAATACATCAAGTACTTTGTAAATGGACTGGCGGTTTTGAGTGCTTTCATTAGATTAGGCATAGTTCACCTCATCTCTTAAAGCAGACCTTTCTCTATCTAGACTATTCTTAGCTTTTTCAAGTGTCTCAAACAATGTCCCTGTTTCATCTGTTTTAACTGCAATGCCGCAAGGCATCTGTGCTATGGATTGTCCAAAATTCTCATATGCCTTTTGTCTGATATACTGCATACGCTCACCAGCTGATTCTTCATTTGAGTTATTCATAATCACTGCCAATTCATTTTCATTGATGCGTGCTAAGATGTGTGTTGCGTCACAGCTTCTTTTAAATAACTCCACTGTTTGTTGCAATAGTCCAGCATTTTTTGCAAGACTTAAATCCACTGTCATAACCGTTACTGGAAGCAGTAATTGACTCTTCATATTGGCAAGCATTTTGTTTAGGAATACCTCATTATACACACCGGTCTCACTATCATGGGTGCTTGCTGCTTCTGCAATTTGTGTCATCGTTTTGATTTGACTTGCAAAATCTTCTATTTGTACATTTTTTTCTCTGATTTCTTTTTTAAATCGATTGGTTGTTTGGGCTGTCTTAAAAATGTAAAGTGAAAACCCTACACCAAGTACAATAATCGCTACAGTAAATAATCCGCTGATCAATGAGAGGCTTATAAAATGCTGTTGTGCTGAAACTGTAGTTAAGAAATAATCTTCTAAAGTTGAAATCCCTATCCTATAAGTCTTACCTTGTTCTTCAAAGAAAAACCAAGAGATAATTTCTTTACCTGTTTCATTATCTTTAATGATCTCACTTGTTCCGCTGATACCCTCGTTCATAAGCTTTTGCATGTCTTCTGTCTGAC
This sequence comes from Clostridia bacterium, assembly GCA_029239935.1. Next base: position 12,200 of record JARBTY010000042.1, read on the forward strand.
TTCCGCCTGCATATTTCCATGCCTCAAAAACTTCATTTATCGTTTTATCTTGATAGGCTTCCGTGGTTAGGATGTCTTTTTCAAATAAAACAGCATCCTGTCCGTAAAAAAATATATATCTGTTTTGAGAATTTGTTTCTTTTTGAATCACTTCACTTATAACTTTGCTTTCTGCCTCAGCAGCAGACATTCCTTCATTCATATATTCTGCTAAAGCTTTTTGCACTTGATCTGAAAATTGACTGTTAAATCTATATTGCTCCTCGGCAAAAGCTTCAACTAACTGGCTGCGGTGACTGCTTACTTGATAAAAAATAGCGGCCCATGCTGCTGAAATCAAACCTAACCCTAAAATGCAAATACTAAATATTTTAAATAAATATTTATGCTGTCTGTTATTTTTCATGGTCAGTACCAGTCCCCTCTTTTAAAGTTACTCATGCGCTAAATCCTTGTTTTTTTATCTTTTTATATTAAACACACACCAATCTACTTCTAGTAAAATATCAAGGTGAATTTGAGCAAACTAAAAAACATTTATATCTTTTCCTAGTATAATTAAGTCGACGAAAACATTAACCACGGCAGGATTATATAAATGTTTGATGACCTCATTATAAACGATTCTTTTGACATAATCAAATTTCTAAATAAACTGAACCTTGACTTATCTTATACTTGGCCTCAGTTAAAACATATTATAGTCATTGTCATAGCTATGGTAATCAAAGACTTCAACAGAAAACTATCTGATATTAATGAACTTACTAATCCTCACCATTATACAAGAATTGGCAAATTCCTAAACACTAGTCCATGGCATAAAAAAGATTACAGTTTATCATTATATCTTTTTCATTTTTTTAAGGTTAATCACTAACTTAAGACTGTTAATCGACGTTCTGAGCACTTTCATCTTGCTTGCACCTTCTTTAAAATCATATCTGAGCTCAAAGGGCACCTCCTGAAAGACTGCGCCGCAGACATACAGCTTGTATAAAAGTTCTGTCATGCAGGTAAAACCACTTTCCTCTATCATTTTATCCCTAAATCTTTCACTCAGCTTCTCTAAGATTTCTCTTTTATAAAGTCTGTAGCCACAGGTATAATCTCTTATTCCTTTGACATGAAGCGCTGTTAAATAAATGTACTTTGCAGCCTGTCCAGTAAAACGCCTAAATCTTGAAAGACCCTTTATTGATGCCCCTTTTTGATATCTGGAGGCTATAACAACATCTGCTTTTGTAATCTGTTGTTTGGTTAACATCTCAATGATATATTTAGGATCGTGGGTATTGTCACAATCCATCACACACACATAGCTGCTATCTAGCTGGTTTTTTAGAACATAGTCAAAACCAGTCTTTAGTGCCTCCCCTAGTCCCTTATTTGTTTTGTGGTTGATCAGTATAAAATTTTCATAGTTCTTTTGAAGTTTTTCAGCGATGACCTTTGTCTGATCACTACTCCCATCATTGACTACTACTATCTTGAGTCCAAGGCTATAATGGGTTTGTAACGTATCTTTATACCCTTGCCACCTTCTAATAAGCTCATTTAAGTTTCCTTCCTCATTGTACGCAGGTAAAACAACTGTCAGTTCACTCATTGTTGATTCTCCTTTTTACTTTACCTATTATTTTAAATACTTTATCAAAATCAGATTTAACAATCTGACTAAAAATGGTGTATTCTTCTTTTAAGTTCAAAGTCTTCCATTGACTTTCTCCTTTTATACTGTTGATGATCCCTGCAAAGCGTATCCAAAAAACAATAAAGTTAAACGCCGGCATTAGCAAAACAATATAACCTTTTGAGGTGTAATACCTTCTAATATCCTTATACGATTTGAGATAAGCTCTGACATTAAGATAGAAAAGAAAAGCTGAAAAAACGTAAAGCAGATAAATAATAAAGACTGACCCTGCAATAAGCTCAAAAGGATAATTCATAAAAAGTAAAAAGATAAGTGCAAAATACCAAATCATCCTTGGAAAAGCAAAAGTGTGGTCATACATCAAAAGTCTCACCATGAAATTGCTGAAAAATCCTTTAAAAGCAGCCATCTTATCTTGCAAAAACATGTGCGAAACCTCAATCTCACCTCTTTGCCAACGCTGTCTTTGAGTATAAAGCTTATCAAATCCTTCTATAGGATCTACAAAAAACAAAGCATTTTCACACAAATGGATATTTTTTTTAAGCAGATGTCTCATTTGAAAAGTAATATGCGTGTCTTCGCATACTGTTTCACTATTATAAAGCTGTGTTTTTAATACTGCTGACTTCCTAAAAGCTGAAAAGGCTCCTGATAAGGTATAAATACTATTCATCTCGGACTCAAAGTTTCTGCCTGCTAAAAATGCCTGTGCGTATTCAAAAAGTTCACACTCCCTAAGTATCCTTAAGAAGATATTTGGGGTATCTTGAATATACCTTTGATCTGTAAGGATAACCCCCGTCATACAGTGCACATCTTGGTTTTGCTCAAATCTCACCACAACATTTTTGATGGCATCTTCTCCTAGCTGTCCATCACTGTCAATATGCATAATGTATTTCCCGCCGCTGTTAAAAAGCGCCATATTCAGTGCCTTGGACTTACCTTGCTTAGAACTCAGATACCTGAGTGACAATCCCTTAAATTCCTTTTGGCAGTCTGAAAATATTTCAAAACTGTTATCACTGCTCATATTGTCAACAAGCATGATATCTATAAGCTCCATGGGGTAATCAGACAGATAAATAGACTGAATGCACCCTCTAAGAGTTTTGGAGGAATTGTATACTGGAATGATGATGGTTATTTGAGGCAGGCTGCCTTCAAAAGGATGCTTTTTTATCGCAAACCTCTTTTTTATTAGGATAAAGAAGCCGCCGACCGCTGGAATAATCTCCATGATAAATGGGATGATAATCCATGCCATCCAAAAAATCATTGCTCTTAGGGTTTTACTGAATAGGATCTCCATATGAAACATGACCTACCTTTTGTCTTTTAATATGTGATCTGGTAAATACATAAAAATATAATACGATGGATAATGTGTAAAAAATAACTCTTCCAAAAATCGTATGGGCAAAATAAAACATGTTGTTGCCGTAATAATAAACAAGTATACAGATTGTAAAAATCCTGAGTATATTCGCCATAAAAATCCAAACGGTTCCGAGAGCTGTAACAACTATTTTTTCCAGAGTATTATAGATTGGAAAAAACCATACAAGCGCTGTAAAGGCTAAAATCTCAATAACACCCGCACACTCATAATCAATATAAAGTGATATTGCTTCTTGGTTTCTGGATATAACGATAAGTGAATAGTCATGGAAGGTTTGATAATACCCGGTGGCATCTCCAACGATGCCTGAGACCACCGTCACCATCCTACTTAGTACACTTACAAGGTACGGTTCAAAGAAAATCATCAGGAAAAAGAATAAGCCAACCGCTCCAACAACAAATTTAAAAAAGTGAAGCTTTCCCCGCTCAAACGTAATCAGTATATACAACCATAAGACAAATAATGAACTTTTTAAAATAATCATTGTATTTTGTTTCGCTTTCTTTTATAAATAAACATTCCTAGTCCCGCTGCCGCTGCACTGATTAAGATACCCATATAAGCATAAGTGCTGCCTGCCTGAAAGCTTAGGGATTGGCTGCCCAAATTCGGAAACTCTAATCTTAAAGTAAACATCTGGTTATTGGCATCCTTTTCAAAAGTGGATAAAGGAATACGAAATTCAGCTTTGTCGCTGGTTTTGCCGTTATTATTGCTTCCTCTTACGACGTATCCATCAGTTGTTAAAAAATTATAACCACCATTGGTATCGATAATAGAAACACGACCACCACTTGGATTATCAGGCGCCAGCGCCAGCTGTTTGCGATTGCCATTATCTACATAATAATAAATCTGATAATAGCCTATATTTTGTCCACCCTTAGTACCCATTTGAATATGCAGATAGAGATCTGTATCGCTGACGTACCACTTAACCGTATGGGCCTGTCCTGGGTTATTCCACTGATAGCTTAACTGCGTCCCCGGTTTATCTGCCCAATCATCAAAATAGCCGTCAAGACTGATGCTTGCTGGCGCCCCATAGGTGATGAGTGGGATGCACATCCACATCAGTATGATTATCTTTTTCATCTAATCACCCTTTCTCTTGTATATGAAAATGAGCAGCAGCACTAGTCCTAAACTCCCTATCAGTGAAACAATAATGCCTTGTACTAAATAAGGATAAATAATTTTGAC
>JARBTY010000265.1 GCA_029239935.1 Clostridia bacterium
CTAATCATCATAAAAAATCCTTTTACAGCCTGCATTTGCTGGCGCAACCCTTCTCCTAAACTCTCTGCCCCATCACAGCCTATGCCTATGGAACCATTATAGTCTACTTTGAGATACGCTATCTCATTTGCTTTAAGAAAATCTATGACTTTATTTTTTAAATAAGCTATGGTTTCTAAATTTCTAAAGTCCCAAAAACTCCTGTCTCCACCGGTTATGACCAGCTCATTATTCCTTTTAAGGTGCATGTCATCATAAGCTTTTTCAAATACTTTTGCCCCTTTAGTTGTTACTTCAAATTCAAACCAAATCCCAAGCTTAAATCCCAATTTCCTAACCTCACGGGAAGTAGCAATGATACCTTCTGGAAATTTCTTATGTGAATATTCCCAATCTCCATTACCGCCTTGCCCAAAAGAATTCTCAAGTACATCTGTCCAGCCTGCATCTATCGTTATGTACTTAACAGGGCTCCCTTCCATTCTTTTGGCTATAGCCATCATTTTCTCGTGAGTTGGATTTCCCCAAGTGGTACACCAATCATTGAACAAAATGGGTAAGGTTTGTTCTGATTGTGGCTGCTGATCTACATATTTATGATGCATGTCTGTTAAGTTATAACATAGATCATCTATTGTTCCTTTTGCTGTGCTAATAAAAGCCTTAGGTGCTTTAAAGCTCTCTCCAGGCTCTATATCCTTCCACCAGCTTCCAAACTCACAGTCAGCTATCCCTCCTGAGAGAGAATAACAGTCATCTTCTCTAGAAAGCTCCATCTGCCAAGAAGAATTACTGGCAAGCTGTGCCCCCCAAAAAATCTGATTTTCTTTATCTTCTATTGCTCCAAAAGGAAAAAACCTTTTGACAGGATGAGAACCTATAGCTCCATATCTTTCACCTTCTGGAAAAGCACACAGCCAAGAACGCTCTAGATTAAGGTCTTCTATATCATCTACACAGTGTTTGCCTTCCAAACTCCAGCCACCTCTATATCTATGTAGGGCTAAAGCATAGGGTGCATCTGCTTTTTGATAAGGACTTATATTATCTAGAGAAAAACTCGTTAATAAATCTAAAGTTACCCTTCTGCTTGTATGATTGAAGAATTCAGTCTCAACTTCAAACCCTTTCTCATTTTCATAATGGGATAAGGTATGAATAACTTCATAACCTTCCTCTGCTTTAAGATGCGTAACAACCTGTGATCTGCCATTTTCTTCAGTAAAAGACTGGGCGTGAAATTTAAGAAACTTTGTAGACTGTCCATGCTTTAGGGTATTTCCAGCTCCATTTCCTTGATTGTGATGACGCAGTGCTAAATGGCATAGACTTCCTACTTGCCATGCCTTTTGGTCCATCCCCGTTTTAATAAGTTCAGGTATTTTAAGCCATTCTCTTCTTTCTTCATAATACGTTTTTTCATCATTAGGCAATAAAACCATTGCTATTTGACTCGTTTCTTCATCTAATAAATATTTGACGGTTATTTCATTAAACAAATAACTTTTAGTGGTTATATTCATCTTTTTGAGCTCCTTATCTCTACTTTTCTGCCTATACCTTATAGCTCTGTTATTATTTTAAGACAGCTCCTGCTGTAAGTGAATTTTCTATCTGCTTATTTCCAAAGCAGTATACAATGACAGTTGGGATACTGCACATAATCATAGCCGCTCCTATTAATCCCCAATGTGAAACACCAATGCTTGTGAAAAAGCTAAGTAGCCCCACTGGTAATGGACGTAAACTTTCTTTTCCTGCAAGAATAAAAGCTAAAAAGAATTCATTCCAAGTACTCATAAAGATAAGGACAAATTGAGTGGCTAAAGCTGGCTTAACTATAGGTAATATAATTTGAAAAAAACATTGATATACATTGCAGCCATCAATGCTGGCTGCCTCCTCCAGTTCCTTTGGAAGCCCCCTAAAAAAGGCATTCAGCATAAGTACGCAAGAAGCTAGTGCAAAGGAGGCATAAGGAAGGATAAGAGACATTCTCGAACCCTTGAGTCCAAAAGTATCAATCATCATATATAAAGGTATAACCACCACTTGCACGGGAATAATGAGTCCCATAGTTAAGTATAGAATGACATGATCTGCAAATCGCCATTGCATTCTGCTTACGCAATAAGCTAGCATACTGCCTAGGAAAATGGTAATCAGTGCAGTGCCCAATGTATAAATAAAACTATTATTTAAATACTTAAAAAAATCAAAGGTCTTAAGTGCTTCCCCGTAGTTTGAAAACACCCATTCTTGTGGAAGTCCGAAAGGATTATTATAGACTTCGCTTTTAGATTTAAAGGATAAATTGAGCATCCAAAATAATGGAAATAAAAAACTGCAGCCAAGTATAAATAAAACGATCTTTATAAGATAATCTCCTATTTTCTGTCTCATATTATCAACCTCCTTGTATAAGTTAAAATTCTATTCTTTCTTTAGTCGTAAATTTATTGATAAGAACAGTCACAAATAAGCATTCTATAATAAATAGAACAGCTATAGCACTTCCTACTCCGAATTCAGAGGTTGAAAAAGCAGTATAATACATTTGATAAATAACTGATCTTGAGAGATCCCCAGGTCCACCAGATGTCATAACCCTTATATGCGCAAATAAACTCATTGAGCCTAACACAGATAAAACTAAAACATATTTGATGATATCTCTAAGTAATGGGATGGTTATCATAAAACTGGCCTCAAAAAAATTAGCTCCGTCAATCATAGCTGCTTCATAATAATGTTTAGGAATAGACTTAATCCCTGTATAAAATAATAAAGCATTAAGTCCTATATATTGCCATAAAAATGCAATAGCTATACAGATGACCACTGTATTCTTATCCGTTAACCATTGATGTGCCCAGCTTTCAAGACCTACAGACCTCAAAAAGCTATTAATAAGTCCCCATTGTGGTTCATACATCGCAACCCACATCTGAGATATTACCGTTACAGATAATACGGCGGGAAACACAGAAGCAAATTTAAAAAAGTTCCTTATCTTTGGGGTTTGAACATCTATCACAAGTGCCAGTAAAAGTGACAAGGGAAGTGCTATTAATAATGAAATGAGCACAATAATGAGTGTGTTGCCATTGGCCCTCCAAAAAGATGTTGAATTCAATACTTTAATATAATTATCAAAGCCTACCCATCCTAAATTATTAAATCCATCATGCTTTTGAAAACTTATTAAAATCTGAGGTAATATAGGATAAACCGTAAACACCGTAAATAAAAGTAGACCTGGGAACGCAAAAATAAAAATTGAGAGCTTGCTTCTATAATGTTTTTCCATGGCGTAACACCAACTTTCTCTAATATTAAAATAGCAATAGTATTAAATCAAATATCCCCATATAAGGTGAGTATTTACACTTATACAGGGATATTGAAAATACAAGATATTATTTACTTTTTAAACCAAGTATTTTCTTGCCAAATGGTGTTGAAATCCTCTACATACTGCTCTGCTGTATAGGCTCCTGTTAATAAACTACCACCTAGTGTTCCAAACTCTGTGCCTGTTTTAGCATCCATAGCATTTAAGAATATCGTTGGAATTTTAAGCTTAGTATTCTCGTATAGTTTAATATTTTCTTTCATAAGTTCGCTTTGCTCTGCTGGTGCTACATCTGTCTGTAAGTTAAGCTTTGAACCTTGTTCTGCATAGAATAATGCTTCTTGAGATACACAATATTCAGCAAGTTTAACTGCCATTTCTAGATTTTCACTTTTCGCATTAACACCATAGCCATTTAATGGAGAACCCCAGAATTGTGTCACATCTCCAGTAGGATATTTATCATTTGATGTAGGCCACATAAACATGCCAATATTTGGATCTGCTCCTAAATTAGCTGTTTCCCATGTGAACCCACCAAACATAGCAGTCTTTTTAGCAGTAAATAATTCTAGTGATGGGCCATAGTC
>JARBTY010000043.1 GCA_029239935.1 Clostridia bacterium
TAGAAGGTGAAAACGAGTTTTTAGGCAAGGGGGTCAGCTATTGTGCCACTTGTGATGGCCCCCTGTATAGGGATAAAGAAGTAGCAGTGATAGGGGATTCTCAGTACGCAGAAGAAGATGCCAATTACCTTGCAGAAGTTTGTGAAAAGGTTTATTATATACCGCTCTATAAGGAAATATTAGACTTGAGTACAAGTATCGAGGTGGTATCAGATAAACCCAAAAGAATTTTGGGAGATCAAGTGGTAAGAGAGCTCGAATTAGATAAGGGAAATTTAGAGGTAAGTGGTATCTTTATTATTAAAGAAAGTATACCTACAACCAAACTTCTAAAGGGATTAGAAATGGAGAATAAAGCCATTAAAGTTAATCACTTTATGGAGACCAATATGAAAGGCATTTATGCTGCTGGAGATTGTACAGGCAGACCTTATCAAGTGGGTAAAGCTGTTGGTGAGGGAAATGTAGCTGCATTGCAGGCTGTAAGTTATCTTCACAAGCTTAAATAATAGGATGTATAGGAGGTATGGCCTGTGGCTAGACCTCTTTTTTTGAGACTTTGTTCTAAAATAGAGGTGTTGTCCATAAAATGAGTATAAAAGGAGGTGAAAGGGTGGAACAAGGCTATATCCTACTTATCGGAGTATGTATTATAGCTGTAGGTGTCCTTGTGCTTAATATAGGGGCGGTCCTTCATAATAGATACTTGATGCTTAAAATAGTTTGTATTGTGTTATTTGTATTTTCAATGTTACGGTATTTTACACTTATTGTATATGGTGACTTTCCAACTTATCAACAGCTGATGACATTGCGTTATTTTTATTTGGCAAGCAGTATAGGGCTTACTATTCCAACTGTTTCTGCATTGTGGTATATTGTACCATTATATAGGGAAAGTATAGCGTATAAGCATTACTTGTTGTTTTTTACACCATGGATTATTTTTTATGGATATGTGATTATAACTCAACCGACTGAAATTGTGCAGGGGGCAAGCTTCGGATACGCGCTAGAGCTGACAGGCAGATTCCCTATTTATCTGAGCATAGCTCAAAGTGCTATGATTGCTGTGATTATCATACTTAGTGTGATAGGAATTGTAAAATATAAGAACCTACAGCTGAGAGTGCAGCTGATTGTTATTATTTTGGCGCAACTAACACTTTTGCTGGATGGATTAAGTTATTTTATAGAGATACCACGTACATTTCCAAGGTTTACCGTAAGTGAAATATTTGGTTTTTTAGCAATATTTTACGCCTTTTCAGTTAAAATGATAGAGCATAAGGGGATTATGAATAAATAAAAGGAGCAGCGACGGCTGCTCCTTTTATTTATTCATTTAATAGAGTTTGATATTTTTTGATAACGCATATGCCGCCAACATCAGGACCGGTATTGACACCTATTGTGGTTCCTATAAAAGCAAACGTATCAGGTACATTAACATTGAGTAAAGTACTTAATTCTTGATGTAAAACAGAAGCATATTCCATATTGTCAGCATGGGCGATCAGATAATGATAATCTTGGGCGTATTCACCTACATACTCTTGTGTAATCTCCAAAGTTTTGGCTAATGCTTTTTTAGTGCCACGGACTTTGCCGTTAGGAAATAATAAACCATCTTTGAGATAGATAAGCGGTTTAACATTTAACATCGTTCCAAGAAGTGCAGCGGCTTTACCGATGCGGCCGCCATGCTCTAAGTAGTCTAATGATTCAACAAAGAAAAAGATTCTTGCAGAGTCTCTCAGTTTATCCGCAGTAGCTACAATGGTATCAAATGGCAGACCATCTGCAATCATATGTGCGATTTCTTGAACAAGCAGGCCTTCTCCAGCTGTGGCATTTAACGAATTAATAATAGCTATTTGTGTATCAGGATAATTTTCTAAAATAAGTTCACGGGCATTAACAGCAGAACTATAAGAGCCGCTAAAATGAGAAGATAAGCACACACAGATAATAGATTTGCCTTCTTTGGCTAAAGGCGTAAACACTTCCATATAGTCATTGATAGAAGGCAGAGACGTTTTAGGGAAAATTTTATCTTTTCGGATGATTTCATAAAACTTTGCAATAGGCAAGTCCAGAATCTCTTTGTGGTAAGTTTCTTGATCAAAAGAAACATAAAAAGGAACAATCTTAATATGATGCTGATGGATCAGAGATTCGGGAAGATCGCAGGCACTATCACTTATTAATATTATTTCAGACATTGATTCACCTCCTTTTATTTAAATGGTCATCATATTGATTTTAATATGTGCAGGGTTTGAATGTCAATTAATAAATAAAACTTTACAGGCATAGACACATAATAGTCATTTTCATAAAATGCTGTGCATATATTTATTGTAGTTATAAATGAAGGAGGAAAGTGTATGCTATCTTCAAGTTTAGAAAAATATTTAGTGGGGATCTATAAGATGGCAGTCGCAGATAAAGAACTAAAGAGTACAGATGTAGCTAAGCAGATTAATCAACCGCTGCAAAAAACCATTCAGGCACTTCAAAGGATGCATTATCAAAAATATATTGTTTATTCCCCCTATCAGCCGCTTAAACTCACAGAACAAGGCAGACAAATGGCGGAGTACTTAATGGCAAGAGAAGCCCTTGTAGAGGAGTTTTTAACTTTGCTGCTGATAGAAGAAAATAGAGAGTCAGAAAAAGAAGCCATGCAACAATATTTATCTTATGAAAGCTTAGAAGTAATAGAGAAATTTGTTTTATTTAATAGAGAATATCCAGAAATATATAATCGTTATCAATTAATCGCGAAAAAAAAGCTTAAGACAAGATTGCTTCCACCTATCCCAGATTATGAAAGATTATAAAAGACGACAGATTTTGTCGTCTTTTTGGTTGTTGGCTATTTCAATAAAATAATGATGTATCTAAGGCAAAAAATGTGTTAAAATGTTTTAAGTATAAGGGCGTAAGATAGATTACAGATAAAGATAGAGGAGTACTATGGATAGTAAACAAGATAAACAAGGTATTTTAAAAGGAGCAATGATTTTAGGAGCGGGTGTATTTATAAGCCGCTTGATTGGTCTGCTTTATAGGATTCCTATTACCAATATATTAGGAGATGTAGGTAATGGGCTTTACAGTATGGCTTATCAAGTTTATATGGTTATACTCACTTTTACAGCTATTTCTATGCCAAGTGCCTTATCAAAGCTTATTGCAGAAAGAGAAGCTGTCAGGGCTTATAAAGATGCTCAGAGAGTGTATAAAATTGCAATGATCTATTCGGTTATTGTTGCAAGCATTTTAGCAGGTATCATGTGGATTGGCGCTGACGCACTATCGATGCTGCTCTTTCCAGATGCTGAGGTGGGAATGCCTATTCGGGCTTTGGCTCCTACTGTTATCATTGCCACCATTATTGCAGTCATGAGAGGGTACTTTCAAGGACTTAATGATATGACGCCAACAGCAGTATCACAAATTATTGAGCAGGTTTTTAATGTAGTGTTTAGTGTGGCACTGGCCTATGCACTTTCAAAATATACAGTAGCCGTAGCTGTTACTGGAAGCACCCTTGGGACAGGCATAGGTGCATTGGCAGGACTATGCGTATTAGTTATTATTTATTACTGGCAAAAACCTAAGATTAAAAGAAAGATGCAGCGCAGTGAAGAATATGCTTATGAAAGTACGGCAACTATATTAAAAAAAATATTTGTAATGATGTTTCCTATTGTTATCAGCACTTCAGTTTTTTCAGTCATGACACTTATTGATCAAAGTATGGTAGCGAGAAGCCTGCCTTCTTCCATTGAGTATTTAAAGGACAACCATCTGATAAATATTATTCCAGTACCAAATGCAGAATTGTTATCAACAAAGGATATTGTTACCCATTTACTCGGACAGTTTTCGGTTAAGTATTATACACTTTTAAATGTGCCTGTAAGTTTGATTTTGCAATTAGGAGCAGCCGCTATACCGGCCATTGCAGCTGGAATTGCAGTTAATGATTATAAAGATGTGCGAAGAAAAATAAAAATGATATTTAAAAGCGGCCTGCTTATAGCGGCACCCGCAGCAATTGGACTTACTGTTTTTGCAGAGCCTATTATTGCTTTGCTGTTTTCGGAGCCTACAGGAGGCAAGCTATTGGCAAGCGGTGCCATAGGTCTTCTTTTTATGGCATTGGCACAGCTTAGTGCAGGGATATTACAGGGAATGGGCAAACCAAGCATACCAACCATTCATGCGATTATTGCCTGTTTGATTAAAGTTGGTATCAATATCATTGTTTTAAGTATTCCAACATGGCATATTTATGGGGTGATACATAGTACAACTTTTTGTTATCTGGTATATGCGGTTCTTAATATCAGATATTTAAGAAAGCATCTGCATATGAAGTTAAACTGGAAAAAATTACTTATTAAACCAAGTCTATGCGCTAGTATTATGGGAATGCTTTCCTATTTTATATACAGTGGTCTGATGTTTTTAGCACCCTATGAAAAAGTATGGATTATTGTTATTATTCCTATAGCCATGGTCATTTACCTCCTAACGGGACTTGCCACCCAAACTATTACTAAAACAGATCTTTTATACATCCCAGGAGGGAAAAAAATTATAGCCTTTTTAGAGGGGTAACCTATAAAACAAAGATAAATTTATGTAAATGTGTATAAAAATTTAAATTTTACGCATAATTCCAATAAACGGTATTTTTAAAATATCTAAAGGAAGTGCGTTATGCTTAAAAGAAAACAATATTTATTGACGCTATTCATAGGAATTGTATTATTTTTCGTATTGTTTTTGACAACCTATTATTATATGGTTGGTCATGCAAAAACATCAGAGGTTTCTAAGGGCAAAGCAATAGATAAAGATGAACAGAGCGTAGATGTTATTGCTACTGCAGTTTTAGAAGAGGAACTGACGGTTCAGCCAGATACAGATATTCGGTTAGTAGTTGTTGATGAGGCTGATCGAACGATAGAAAATAAAAAAATAGATCCGCTTATTTTAGTTGGTTTCAATCAGTCGGATTTAGAGAGAAAATTCGAAGGCTATGAGATAATGGCCTTTGATGAAAAAAATGTAACGCTTAAGAAAATGATAGTTCATAAAGATAAGCCGGTAGAGTATACATTAGGTATTGAAGATGACTTTGTTTGTATAGTGGAAAAGGGTGATTCCAAAACGTCTATTAAACTGGATTTGTTAGCTCATTATTTTTCAAGGAATACTTATAGTCTTTTGCTCAAACAACAAATTCCAATATCAGCTGCTCAAAAAGAAGAGCTTCTAAAAAATCCTTATTATATTGATAAAATATTACAATCTTATGAAGAGGAATAAGGCTGCCCAAAAGGCGGCCTTATTCCTCTTGAAATCAAGAAAGTTTATGCATACAATGGTAACAAAGAGAGGATGAAGAAAATGACAGATGTTATAGTAATAGGTGGTGGTGCGTCAGGAATGATTGCAAGTATTGCTGCTGCCAGAGCAGGAGCTGAGGTGCTTTTGCTGGAAAGATTAAATAGAATAGGGAAAAAAATACTGGTAACAGGCAATGGGAGGTGCAATCTCTCCAATATTCATATAGATAGTCGCTATTATCATACCAGTTCAAATAGTGATTTTTCCTATCCTTTTAAATATATGGACTATCAAAAGACAGAAAAGTTTTTTCAAGAGCTAGGTGTATTGCCACTAGTAGAAGGTGATAAGGTATACCCCTTCTCTGAGCAAGCTTCAAGTGTTCTAGAGGTATTTAGAATGGAAATTGAAAGACTCGGGATAGCTGTTCAGACTGATACAAAAGTTATTGATGTTTTTAGGAAGCAGCATAAATGGCATGTTGTGTGCGACAATCAGATTACATATGAAGCGCCAAGAGTTATAGTAGCAACAGGAGGAATGGCAAATGCCAGCTTTGGATGTGATCAAACAGGGTATACGATTCTTAAAAAGTTGGGACATACTGTTTCACCCACATTTCCTACATTAGTACACATTCTTTCCACATCACCGTATTGTAAAATGATGAAGGGTGCAAAGGTTAAAGCCAATGCGTCAGCCTATGTAGAAGGGCGTTTAATCAGGAAGGAATATGGGGAAGTGCTTTTTACAGAAGATGGATTATCTGGTCCGCCTATTTTTCAGCTCAGCAGGATTGCTTCAAAAGCAAAACTTGAGAACAAAAAAGCCTATATAGCATTAGATTTACTGCCTCATATGAGCTATGATGAAGTGGTTAGTATGATTTATAGCCGGATAGCCAGCTTTCCTATGCGTACAGTTGAAGAGCTTTTTACAGGGTGGCTTCATAAACGGGTAACAATGCCGCTTATCAAGTATGCCAAGATACACTCCATGCATCTTAAGGGAGAAGATTTAGAGTATGAACCTATTGAAAGACTCGCAGCAGGTATCAAAGAATTTATATTTGAAACAGAGGGTACAAGGGGTTATAAATACGCCCAAGCAACAGCGGGAGGCATTTGTTTAGAGGATGTAGATCTTAAAACAATGGCTTCAAAAAAGGCAGAGGATCTCTATATTACAGGTGAAGTACTGGATATAGACGGAGACTGCGGGGGCTACAATCTGCAATGGGCATGGTCTACAGGTTATTTAGCAGGTGAGCATGCAGGCAGGTAAACAATGCAGCAAGTAAACATACAAGCAGGAGAAATGAGGAATGGTGATGATACGTGTACAGGATATTAAACTCACATTAGAAGATGATGAAAGGGTGCTCAGTCTTAAGATAGCCAAAAAATTGAGAATTAAAGAAGCGGATATTAGCCGTTATACCATTGTAAAAGAAGCGATAGATGCCAGAAAAAAAGAGGATATTAAAAGGGTCTACACAGTGGACATCAAAACCCCTAAGGAAGCAGAAATTTTATCAAAACATCCGTTACTGAAAGCACCTACTAGGACGTATAGTTATCCAGAAAAAGGTGACAAGTTTTTGAAGCACAGGCCTGTTATAGTTGGTGCCGGTCCTTGTGGTCTATTTGCAGCACTTATACTTGCACAAATGGGCTATAACCCCATTGTGCTCGAGAGGGGAAAGGCCGTTGAAGAAAGAATAAAAGATGTTAACCAATTTTGGGAGACGGGTCAATTGGATACAAATTCCAATGTGCAGTTTGGGGAAGGCGGAGCAGGGACTTTTTCAGATGGTAAACTTACCACCCAAATTAAAAACAAAAGATGTTATAAAGTTCTAGAAGAGCTCGCAGATGCAGGGGCACCCTCAGATATTTTATATAAAAATAAACCTCATGTAGGTACGGATATTCTGACGGAAGTGGTTAAAAATATTCGTGCAAGAATTATTAACCTAGGGGGAGAGTTTAGGTTTGAAAGTAAAGTTACCAAAATTTGTATAGATAACGGGCAAATTACGGCTGTGGAGATTAATGACAAGGAGATAATCGAGACCCAGATTGCTGTGTTTGCTATAGGCCACAGTGCAAGGGATACTTTTGAGATGCTTCATGATGCAGGGATAAAAATAGAACAAAAGCCTTTTGCTATGGGGATGCGTATAGAGCATTTGCAGGAGTGGATTGATGAGGCTCAGTATGGGCAGTATGCCGGGCATCCCAATCTAGGAGCTGCGGATTATAAGTTGGTTCATCATGCACAAAATGGCAGAACAGTTTATAGTTTTTGTATGTGTCCAGGAGGTTATGTCATTGCATCAGCTTCAGAAGAAGGTATGGTGGTGACAAATGGTATGAGCAGGCATAAGAGGGACAGTCAAAATGCCAATAGTGCCATACTGGTTAATATAAGACCTCAAGATTATGAGGATGAGCATCCTTTAGCGGGCATGTATTTGCAAAGAAAATTTGAGCGTCTTGCCTATGAACTAGGGGGAAAGAGTTACCGGGCTCCTGTTCAAAGAATAGGAGATTTTCTCAGTAACAGGGCAAGCGCTGGTGTTGGCTGTGTAAAGCCTAGTTATGCACCAGAGGTGGAGTTTACCAACTTAAGAGCTCATCTTCCGGCCTTTATGACAGAAGCAATAGATGAAGGAATCAGGGTGTTTGGAAAAAAGATAAAATATTTTGATCATGAGGATGCTCTTTTTACAGGCTTTGAGACACGCACTTCATCTCCTGTACGGTTATTAAGAGATGGGCTGTATCAAAGTAGTTTGAAGGGGCTTTATCCGGCAGGAGAAGGCGCAGGTTATGCAGGGGGGATTGTATCAGCAGCCGTGGATGGTATAGAAGTAGCGGAAGCTATTATTAAAGAGTTCAGAGGAATCAATAAAGATATATAGAATAACTCCTCATAGTTTTAGGATTTTACTTGTTTGATTTTTTAAGCTATACTAAAGAAGTTATTATAATTAAAAAAGGCAGAGGTGTACAAAATGCAAAATGATATTGAAAAAATTTTATTTTCAGAGGCGGACTTAGAAGCCCGTATAGAAGAGCTGGGAGAGCGGATTACAGAGGACTATAGAGGAAAAGAACTTATTGTTGTAGGTATCTTAAAAGGTTCTAATATTTTTACAAGTGATTTAGTGAGAAAAGTAAATATTCCACTTAAAATAGATTTTATGGTTGTATCAAGTTATGGGAATACCACAGAGTCCACAGGTGTTGTAAGAATTTTGAAGGACTTAGAGCATAGTGTTGAAAATAAACATTTACTGATTGTAGAAGATATTATAGACAGTGGTTTAACGCTTAAATACCTAAAGGAAATGCTTCTTACCAGAAACCCAGCAGGTATTAAGATATGTACCTTATTAGATAAGCCGGCCCGCAGAAAAGAATATGTAGACATTGATTATACGGGATTTGAAGTACCTGATGAATTTATAGTAGGATATGGTATAGATTATGCTGAAATGTATAGAAATCTTCCCTATGTAGGCGTCTTAAAAAGAGAAGTTTATGACAAATAATTAAAATAAAGAAATGACAATAGGCAATAGAGAGAGGACGAGTTTATCACAGATAAAATCGTCCTTTTATATCAGACTAGGAAATGATTAAGATATTTGCAAGCTAAGGGGGAGAAAAAATGTATCAAATAGCCATATTTGATTTAGACGGTACCTTATTGAATACACTGACAGATTTAGCCAACGCAGGTAATTATGCACTGAGGAGTTTTGGTCTTAGTGAGCACCCTATCAATAACTATAAAACCTATGTAGGAAGTGGTGTCTACAAACTGGTTGAACGCATACTGCCGGAGAAACAAAGAGATGATGAGACTGTGAAAAAAGTAAAGGCGGTTTTTGAGACGTATTACGAGAACCATAGTTTAGATCATACCAGGCCTTATGAGGGAGTCAACGATTTATTACATAGTTTACGTCAAAAGGGAGTGCACTGTGCAGTTGCTTCTAATAAACCCCATACTTACGCAAAGGAGCTTGTAAGGCTGATGTTTGGGGAGACTATAGAATTTGCTCTCGGGCAGCGGGAACACGTACCGCCCAAACCAGATCCAACAGTAGTATTAGAGATTTTGGATTATTTTCAGATGAAGCCAGAGACATGTATTTATATTGGGGATTCAGATGTAGATATGTATACGGCCAAGCGGGCAGGTGTAACGGCAGTAGGTGTCGCTTGGGGGTTTAGAACCGAGAAAGAGCTTATAGCTGCTGGTGCACAGTATATGGCAGCAGACAGTAAAAGTTTAGAAAGATTAATATTAGGGAAAGAACTATAAAAAATCGCTAAATCCGTGATGAATACAGATTTAGCGATAACAAAATGACTAACTATTTGATTTCAACAGTATAAAGCTTTTGAAGGCTGTCTTGTTTGGATAAATAAAGCGCTTGGCGTTTGGCAAGAAGACATTGTTCTTTGACTTGTGGAGCCACCTCTTCCAGAGTAGGTACACTTTCTTTAGAAAGACTTTCTAGCAGGATAAGGTGATAGCCAAATTGTGTTTGTACAGGCTCTGATATTTCTCCAGCTTTCATAGCAAAAACAGCTTGGTCAAATTCAGGAACCATTCGTCCGCGGGTAAATTCACCGAGATTACCACCTTCCGCTTTTGAAGGGCAACTGGAATATTTGGCAGCAGCTTCTTTGAAGTCAAGCCCGCTGTTAATTTCTGCTAATACAGATAAAGCTTCATCTTTTGTTGCCACTAAAATATGGCTGGCCACAGCTGTTTCAGGTTTTTTAAACTGACTTTTGTGGGATTCAAAATAGGCAGCTAATTCCTCGATGCTGGCCTCAACAGAGTTAAGCAATTTGTTGAGAGCATATTGTTTAAGAAGTGTTTTTTTCATATGTTCTACAGCATCTATAAAGTCTTTGTCTTGATTATAATTATTGGCTAAGGCATCTGAATAAAGCAGTTCTTGCATAACAAGTTCATTGATTAATTGTTTTTGGCCTTCTTCACTCTGAAAGTTACCTGCATTTTGTCCAATGTTTTGTAAAAGTTCATAAAGGTCATTTTGAGTAATATCTCTGCCATCTACTACGGCTAATACTTTGTTTTCCATTTTAATTCTCCTTTTATATTAAGGGATTCCCTAGTAATGATTAAGCTACAAAGGAAATCCTTTGTAGCTTAATATGAAATGCTTATTTAATAGTAACATGATTTAAGACAAATGTAAAATCCTAATGCTCTATTTATGATCTTGAAGAGCTTCCCATCCTTCTTCGCCAGTTCTGACACGAACAACGTTAGCTACATCATATACAAATATTTTGCCGTCACCAATAGCACCAGTATGTAGGACTTTTTTTGCTGTTTCAATAACTAACTCTACAGGGACTTCGCAGACCACTATTTCTAACTTGATTTTAGGAAGTAAATTGATTTCTAATGGAATACCTCTGTAGTACTCAGTAGCCCCTTTTTGCATCCCACAGCCTAATACATTAGATACAGTGATACCGGTGATGCCAATTTGATTGAGTGCTTCTTTTAATTCTTCAAGCATACGAGGACGCGTAATAATTTCTACTTTGCTTATTTTCTTATCCATCTTATCCAACTCCTTATGAATAGTTTATATCCTTATTTTAGCATAAATGAATCAAATGATATATATTTTTCTAAAATATAGTATTATTTTAAATGTTTATATAAGCAGAAATGCCATGCTCAATAGCATCTAGGCCATCTATCTCATGATGCTGGGAAACTTTAAGTCCCATAGTCTTTTTAAGTATGAAAAAAGTAATGAACGATAGAACTGCAGAAGCTGCCATACAAATCAATACGCCAAAAACCTGTATGCCTAACAAAGAGAAACCACCACCATAAAATAAACCACCTTCGGTAGCAAAAAGACCGATTGCAATAGTTCCTAAACTGCCACATACCCCATGAACAGAGATAGCGCCTACAGGATCGTCTACTTTGAGGACTGTATCAAAAAAGGCAACGGCTAAAATCATGATAACACCGGCAAAGAGACCAATGATAATGGCACCCGTATAGGAAATCATAGAGGCACCGGCTGTAACGCCCACAAGTCCTGCTAGTGCACCGTTTAGTGTAAGACCTGCATCTGGAGTTTTGTAACGTATAATACTAAAAAGTAAAGAAGAAAGTGTTGCAGCCGCACCGCCAAGCAGTGTTGTCACACAAGCATGAGCTGTAAGCGGTGAAGTGATATCTAAAGTACTTCCACCATTAAATCCGAACCAGCCAAACCAAAGAATAAGAACACCAAGTGCGCCAAGAGGAATATTATGACCTGGGATTGCTTTAACTTTACCATTTTTGTATTTTCCATCCCTAGGACCCACTAAATAAGCACCTACTAAGGCAGCTACGCCGCCGATAGCATGAACAGCTGTCCCGCCGGCAAAATCTTTGAAGCCCATTTGTGAGAGAAAACCCCCACCCCAGATCCAGTGACCGATAAGTGGATAAATGATTGTTGTTGCAACGATACAAAAAATAATATAAGCATAAAACTTTGTGCGTTCTGCCATAGCACCGGAGACGATAGTAGCACAGGTAGCACAAAATATAGCCTGAAACAAGAAATAGACTTCAAAAGAAATACCGCTTACTGTCTCAGGGGCGTTGAGTAACATAAAACCATCAGAGCCAATAAAAGAACCAAGATCGGTACCATACATAACCCCATAACCTACAAAATAAAAGGCAAGTACGCCAATGGCTATTGTCACAAAGTTTTTCATAATGATATTAACTGCATTTTTTGACTGCGTAAAACCAACTTCTACAAGCGCAAAACCAGCATGCATAATAAATACGAGAATTGCGGCTATAAGCGTCCACATTGAGTTTAATATTAAGTTTGTATCCATGATTACACTCCTTATTGATATAAAATATAACAAAAAAAGTGTTCTAAAAAAAGAGCATAATTATGCCTTTTTTTAGAACACCTTTGTCCTTATGCTATTATAGTCATAACGCTATTAATTGTCAACTGGAAGATTATAAATTGGTATATTTTGCACTATTGAATAAATAATTGTTATAAAGTATATGATGTGAGGAGCTCTCCGTCAAGGGAATAAACACTTAGTGCTTGATGGGTGTAGACAGCATAAGTATGAGGTCTGTTTTCTTTGGGAAGAGAAACGGAACCAGGATTACAAATAAGGATATCCCCTTGAGAACGAAGTTCCCATAAATGGGTATGCCCATATAAAAAAATGCTTTTACCTGCAAGTTCAGGTAATTGTTCTGGATGATAGATATGGCCATGGGTTGCAAAAATGCGGATACCTTCATCAAGGATTAAGCTATAGTCACCAAGACAGGGGAACTGGAGCAGCATCTGATCTACTTCGGCATCACAATTACCACGACAGGCTATAATCTTTGAAGCATGGGCATTGAGGAGCTGTACCACGCCTTGTGGATTATGGCCATTAGGCAGAGGATTTCTAGGACCGTGGTATAAAATATCTCCTAATAGTATTAAAAAGTCAAAGTGTTGTTCATCAAAAATGCTAAGCGCTTTTTGTAAATAGAGTTCAGACCCATGAATGTCTGAGATGATCATATATTTCATTTTTTCCTCCTGATAGGCAGTTTTTCTATTAGTATATTACTATTTTATTTAAACATACAATATGTTACAATATCAATTAATAAATTTAAACTATTGTTGATATAAAGGATGTAGGACATTGACGAAAGGGACAATATATGAAAAAGGAAACTATAGGGTATGATTTAAAGAGAGTAAGTAGAGCTAACATAAGTGTTATTTATGGAACAGCAAGTTTAATTATAATAGAAAATTTTATATATCATGGGATTGGGGCAGTTTTTTATAGTTATTTGGTAAAAGCAGTGATAGGTTTGATTATTAATACTGCTTTGTATTTTTCTCCTGTTAAAGAACAGGTTAAAGGCGGCATATTCAGTATGGTGATTCTGCTTCTTGCTTTTCAAACCAATTTAAATTCACCCAGCATAGCTGTTTATATCTTTATGCTTTTAGGTTTTGCGATGGCAGCACTTTATTTTCAAAAAGAATTGGTATTGTTCGTGGGGGGAGCTATAGATATACTATTGATCTTAACCTATTATATTAAACCCTCAGCAATAGCTAATAATATAAGTGCTCTTTCAGGCTTAACCAAAATACTTATTTATTTTAATCTCATGCTGATTATCATATTTCTACTTACAAAATGGGGAAGAGAATTGATTACAGCTGTTATTAAAAAAGAGGAAGAAACAAGCATGCTTTTGAAAAGACTTCATTTGACGATGGATAAAGTGAATGGGGTGTCAGAGGTACTGGATGACGATTTAAATCAATTTAGTGAAAGTATCGGGGCTGTCAAACAGGCTAATGATAGCATTAGAGAAGCCATGAAAGAAGTAGCAGCAGGAGCAGAGGCACAAGCGGCAACGCTTGAGGATATAGGTGGAAATATGTTGGAGGCGACGGCATTTGTAGCAGAGGCTAGACATATATCAGATGATATTGCAGAGAACGCTCAAAATATGAGTCTCAAAGTTGAAGATGTTGCCAAAAAAATTAATGGTCTGAACAAGCAAATGAAAAGGATTGATGAATCCAGCGTAACAACTCATGAGACAGTGGCTGAACTTAAGCGAAGTATAGATGAAATAACACGATTTTTGCAGGGCATTATCCAAATAGCTGCGCAGACCAATCTTTTGGCATTAAATGCAAGTATTGAAGCGGCTAGAGCTGGAGAAAATGGGAAAGGGTTTTCAGTCGTTGCAGATGAGGTCAGAAAACTGGCTAAAGAGAGTGCCCAGATAGCAGAAAATATTAATAAAGTAACGGTGGAGATAGAAGAGAAAATGGATTTGCTTACAGGTAAAGCAGCTTATGGCATAGATGCGGTTCAGATAGGTAATGATCTGATTGAAGATGTAGATGCGTTTTTCAAACAGTTAACAGATGCTTTTATTGAGGAGAAGAGATGGTTAAAGGATGAAACAGAGGTTATAGAGAAAGTTTCTCAAAAATTTATTAAAATTAATGAGTATATTCAAAGTATATCTACTACATCGGAAGAGCATTCAGCAACTAATGAAGAGTGTTTAGCTTCTATAGAAGAACAAAATGCTGAAATGGGAGATATGCTCAGAGGTGTACAGCATATCCATGGACAGTGGGATGAGCTAAAGGGCATACTTGAGCAATAAAGAAACATCAGATGATTTTTGTGTTTTATTTCAACAAGCAATATGTTACAATAACAAGTAATGAATTGTGACAATTTAATAGGAGTAGGTGTTAAAATAATGAAGTATAATTTTTCAGATAGAATATCAGCATTACAACCATCAGCCATAAGAGAAATTTTAAAAATGTCTTCTGATCCTAAGGTTATTTCATTCGCAGCAGGCAATCCGGCACCAGATGCGTTTCCAACAGAAGCTATTGCGGCTATTTCACAGGAAGTATTGAAGGAAAATCCAGTATCAGCTCTGCAGTATTCACTGACAGAAGGTTATCCGGCTCTTCGCACCACGATGAAAGAGTTTATTCTAAATCGTTACGGCATTGGCAAGGCTTTTGATGAACTCATTATTGTTTCCGGAGCGCAGCAAGGCATTGAACTGACTTGTAAAGTGCTTTGTAATGAAGGAGATACCATTATATGTGAGGATCCTACATTTATAGGTTCACTGAACTCTTTTAGGTCGTATAACACGCAGCTTGTGGGTGTTGAGATGGAAGCGGATGGTATCAAAATAGATAGTTTAGAAAAAGCTCTCATCAACCATCCAGAGACAAAATTTATTTATGTGATTCCTAATTTTCAAAATCCTACGGGCATAACAATGAGTTATGAAAAACGCAAACGTGTCTATGAACTGGCACAACAGCATCAAGTCATGATTATCGAGGACAACCCTTATGGAGATCTTAGATTTGATGGGGAGGACATCCCTTCGATTAAATCGATGGATACAGATGGTTTAGTCATTTATGTGGGGAGCTTTTCAAAGGTTCTTTCGCCTGGAATGCGTGTAGGTTACCTTTGTGGGCCACAGGAAGTAGTAAGTAAAATAGTTGTAGCTAAACAATGTGCAGATGTACATTCAAATATTTTGGCTCAGATTATATGTGAAAAATTTGTAACCCATTATGATATACAAGGTCATTTAGAAAGACTAAAGACGATTTATAAAAAGAAGTGTACTTTAATGCTAGATGAAATGGATAAGCATTTTGCAAAATGTGTAACGTATACCCGTCCGCAAGGGGGACTGTTCATCTGGTGTACGCTGCCTAAAGAGGTCGATATGGTAGCATTTTGTAAAAAGGCTGTTTCAGACTATAAAGTAGCAGTTGTTCCAGGATCGGCCTTTACCGTTACAGAAGGTGCACCTACTCAGTCTTTTAGAATTAATTTTTCTACACCAACCGATGAACATATCATAAAAGGTATAGAAATACTAGGGAAAATGACACAAGAAATATAAGTTTTACAATGGTTTAATGAGTATTTAACTCAAAAATATCAAGGGTGTGGAGTAAAGCAAATTTTGGTTTACTCCACTGGCCTGAGCTATGGATGGTTAAAAATGACTTATTAAAATATATTTTTTTCATAATATGAAATCGATTGCAGGATATGAGGCAAGAGTAGGAATTTGTGAGATGAGTATAACTATTCGAAGGAGGATGATAAAATGCAAACTATTAAGGAACATGATTTTAACTGGTTACAAGATCCAAAAGTTTATGGCGTAAATCGTAAGGAGGCGCACTCGGATCATCATTATTTTGGAAACTATGATG
>JARBTY010000266.1 GCA_029239935.1 Clostridia bacterium
GACTTAATCATTTCATAAAGCTGATTAAACATCGTCATAACCTTTTCTCTGCCTACTGCAAATTCTATCGTGCCTTCAAATCTCAGAATATAGAAACTGCCGTCATAAGGAATCAGTTCAATCGTTTGACTTGTACCATCCTCATAACTATAAGTCATCGTTATTTCAGCTTTTCGTTCTTGTTTTTGCTCTATTTGTGG
The DNA here is from genome assembly GCA_029239935.1 of Clostridia bacterium. The sequence continues at coordinate 201 of JARBTY010000266.1, forward strand.
ATTTTGAAGCAAGGCTTCGATACACACACTATTTGATATAAGTTGTACGATCGCCTGAGTCTCTATCTCATCAAATACTTTTTCATCTATACTGCTTGTAAGCACCAACTCTTCTTTTTCCTTAATCTGTTTTTGAAGCGCTACGGTTATTTGCTTCTCTGGGTTTAATAATACGATTTGACTCAACTTTTGCTGCTCAGGAATATAAACTGGCTTTCTGATAAAGGCCATGGGCTCAACGTTTTCTATCACTTTGATGCGTTCTTCTAACATTTTGTAGATATAAGGATCTTCACCGTACATAAAGTAAACATATCCGTTTTCTTTTTTTCCAAATCGAATGTCACAAGTCCCATTTAAATCTACAACAAGATACGGATTTTTTAACTCATATTTCTCTAAATCAGCCTTTTCTCCCACAAATTTATCTTTTTGAAAGGTCATAATCTGCGCTATGAGATCCTCTACCATCTCTGTATGTAATTGGTGACTGCTGCTAAAAAATTCATTTAATACCCATGTTTCATAACCTTCATAACCTAGTTTTTCATTCTTTTTAATTAAAATATTTTTTTCACCTTTTTCACTTATTTCTAGACTCTCTATCTTCTCTAATACCGGTAGTGCCATCTGATTTTCAATGAGGTCCTCTTGTTTTTCAATCAGAGGCAGTACCTCCTCACTGTCTGTAACATAAACCACGGCTTCTCTATCCGTTGCTATATAAATACCTTTTTTATCCGGTGTATGGCTGCCTATTCTCAGTGTATAATTTTTATTCTGCTCATCATATAGTGTAATAAGCTTTGCGTTTTCATCTATGCCATATTTTGCTTGGCTTTCTACATTTTGGATAACTTGTACACTTTCTAGAGAAGCTGCCGTGTTAATCATATCCCCAATTTTATCCTGACTATATAAAAGATTGGTATGTTCTGGAGATACCCACTGATTGTCATGGTTTTCGAGGGTCAATGCATTCTCGTCTTTGATTTCTATTCTCGATATAGTCTGTGCATCCAAAACAAATAAATCTATACTCACCTCATCTATTGTTTCCTCTTTGGTTTCTTGAACATCTTTTTGACTATCTCTCATAGAATATGGAATAGCCACAATAGTGCCCAGCATAATAATAAATAGCATCACTATTAATTTTTTCTTCATTTCACAACCTCCTACTTCAAGCGCTATTCAATAGTACTTCTAAATTTCATACCTATATAGTATATAATATTTTTCAGAAATGTACAGATATAAAGCCATACTTTCACAAAAAGTTCAAAAAGATTTTAATCGTTTATTTTAAATATGCAAAGGAGGACTCTCATGCCTGCAGTGGCTTATACTCCCAATAGTTGTGATTTATTTTCTAATTTTCTCACCCATAGCTACTTTTTATTACTTGAACATTATGACTTTTATTACCAGCAAGGCGCCGCATCAGATATTCTCTCATACACCCCTTTTACTCAATCCATCAAATCTTTTATGTTTATCCTTCAGACTTCTAAAAATACTATAGCTTCTTTAGATGAACAAATATTTAAGCATTACTTGCCCTATACCTATATGACCAAACCTCAAATTCTTAGATACATGTATGAAAAATATCCCGAAGGGAGCTGCGCCTTACATCTTTCTAAATCTCATCTAACTTTAAAACGTGCTAAAAAAGCCTATTTAAAAGCTGTCTCTATCTATAAGAAACAGCATAACTATTCTCAGATAACGGCCTGCAATATAGCTTTTATAAAACTCTATTTGTGTATTATCTATCATCATTTCCCTGATTTCTCTGAACTTCCTGACCTTCTTAAGACTTATGATGCAACATCCTTTTGTCTTCAAATCTCTAGCTATCATCTTCGCTATCTCTTTGATACCCATCAAAAAAGGCCTTAGCTTGATATGCTTAGACCTCTATTGTTTCGTTTATTGCTATCGTTTTTGTCTTTTTATGCTGTGACAAATACACACCTGCCAAAATGAGTACTGAGCCCAAGGCTGAATACAATGTAAGTCTCTCATGCAGCACCCATACCGCTCCAACAAGTGTAATAACAGGATTTAAGTAAATATAATTGTTGGTTTTAACCGCCCCCAAATGCTTGACTGCTATATTCCATAAAATAAACCCTAATGCAGAAGCTGCCAGCCCTAAAAACAATAAGTTAGCTGTCACTGCTATATCCATAAATTTATGTATTTCTACGGTGTACCCTGAAGCCAAAAACACAGGAATAATGGTTAGAATCGCATAAAAATAAACTTTTCTTGTGGTATAGATTGGCGTATATTGAGTATCTAACTTTTTAAGTAATATGGTGTATAGCGCCCAAGAAAGAGCTGCCGCTATTGAAAGCATATCTCCTAAAGGACTTAATTTCAAAATAAAATTGCCGTTAAACATGACTAAAAATACACCCAACATAGCTATTACAAAACCAATCCAAATGTTTTTGCTCATCTTTTCATCTTTTGTAAACAGATGTGCAAGCAAGGCTGTAAATATAGGTGCTGTAGCCAGTAAAAACCCTACATTAGACGCTGGTGTTAAATGCAATGCAATATTTTCAGTTAAGAAATAAAGAGAGCCTCCAAAAATCCCCAGTAAAACAAATAAGCCTTCATCCTTTAAAGAGATCTTATGAAACCTAGGATGAATAACCATTAATGTCACATAGGTAATCACAAATCTGTACAACATAATTTCGACAGGCGAAAAAACTTCTAGCAGAATTTTAGTAAAAACAAAAGTCGTCCCCCATATGCTTATTGTCAATAACGCCATCATATGATACATCATATTTTTATTTTTCATCGTCTACTCCTTAATAAAAACTCTTATTGTAGCTTACCATCAAACTTACATTTTAGCAATTCATCTTTTAACCTTTACATAAAAAAACATTCATACACTATTCTCCATTTTTCATAGAGTGTATGAATGTTTTTTTATAAAGTTCAGATGAACGAATCGTTTTAATATCAACTAGTTTCTTATAATAATAAATGCTAAATAGCCTATATAGGTTACAGCCAACATAACACCCTCTCGTTTATTGATATTCTTCTTACTAATGGCAAATAAATAAGTAACCACCGAAATAGCCAGCAAAAAGAGCATATCAAAAAATACTGTGTGACTAAGAGCGATTGGATGAATCCACGCTGATAGGCCTAATATGAAAAAAACATTAAAAATATTAGAACCTATTACATTTCCCAGTGCAATATCACTCTCTCCCTTTTTTGCAGCAACTATAGAGGTTATAAGTTCTGGGAGCGATGTCCCCACTGCTACAATAGTAAGTCCTACCAAATTTTCACTCATTCCCCACATCATTGCTAGGGTAGACGCAGCATCAACTACCATCTTTCCCCCTGCAATAACACCAGCTATCCCCCCAATGGTTAAAAGAATACTCCTCCCTATCCCCATCGACTTGTTATCAGCTCCTTCTGCTTCATCCACTCCAGGATTTGTTGAAGCCCGTGAAGCTAAGGCAACTTCGACCAGATAGTACATAAAAATCCCAAATAACACTAACAGCATAATGCCATCTGCCGCTGTTATAACGTTTTCAGCTGTTCCCTGAAACTTTGTATCATACGCTAATATCAGCATCACAAAAGATGATAATATTGCAAACGGAAAT
>JARBTY010000267.1 GCA_029239935.1 Clostridia bacterium
ATGATTCTAAAAATAATTTTAGCTATATAACGCATCAAATGCTTTCTCAACCTATAATTGCTTTAAACAATAGAGATTCCTTTACTTCGCCAAAAGTATTAAATGAGGATATGAATCCAGTTTGTTCAATGAGATATCCGTTAATTTACTGGGAAAAAGATGGTAATTATTTAAAGTATCGCTGACCTCATGTCTGCGGTAAAGTAAGCTGCCCTAAGAGTACAAAATGGTGTAGCAACTCCGATTATGGATACTGCTTAAAAATTAACTATAAATCTGAGAATAGATACTACACGTATTCTCCAAGACACACTGAACAATATAAAGATCTATTTAAATCGAGTAGGAGCTGAATAATTATTTTATTCAGCGACCTCTCACACCACCGTGCGTACAATGTCGTCAACTTAAGATAAAAATAGAATATTTGATAAAAACACTTGACAATAGGTAAAAAATTTGAAGCCTCGCTTTAGATAAATAAATTTATAGCGAGGCGATTTTTATGGATTATGTTAATGTGCTATCACAAATTCTAAAAAAATCAGATAAGTTGATTAATTCCCCTGAATTTAAAGAGGCTTATACTGCTGATAATACTTTTATTCGTGATAGAAAACTTTCTTTTGAAAACAGCATTTATTTTATTTTATCAGGTCTTCGAAAATCTTTGTCGATTGAGATTTCTCAGTTCTCTGAAAACTATAAAGAACTCCTATTCAAAGAAGTGTCAAAACAGGCATTTTCAAAGGCTCGCCAAAACATTTCGCATGAGGCTTTTGCGGAGCTTTGTAGGCTATTTGTAAATATATTTTATGAATCAGACTTAGAACTTAAAAAGTGGAATGGATTTAATGTATTTGCAATCGACGGAACATCTCTTCAAGTTCCAGATACGCAAGAAAATGTTGAATATTTTGGGTGTAGAAAAAATCAATATGATACTCAGACAGCGTTGGCTTCCGCATCTGCAATGTATGATGTACTTAACGATGTTGTATTGGATGCGATTATTGATACTTATCCCGCAAAAGAAAAAAATCAGGCAAGAAGACATATAGAAGCTATAACTAATCCTAAAATACTTGATAATTCTATTATAACTTTTGATAGGGGATATCCTTCTTTTGAATTTTTTAATTACCTGGGTCAAAAAAATATTTTTTATGTATTTCGGTTATCTGAAGCATTTGGATTTGCAAAATCACAATCTACCTCAGATAGCATTCATGAATACAAAAAAGGAAATATTAATGGTAAGGCAAGAGTAATTAAGTTCAATCTACCTGATGGTACAAAAGAGACACTAATAACAAATATATTTGATTTTGGAATTACAGTTCCTATGTTTAAAGAACTATATTTCCTTAGATGGGGAATCGAATGTAAGTATAAAGAATTAAAATCAGGCATTGAGATTGAAGAATTCTCTGGTAAAAAGCCTATAACAATCAAACAGGATTTTTATACTTCATTATATCTTTCTATGTTGAGTAGCATGATAAAAAACCAAACTGACATGGCGATTGCTTTGACAGTTAGTAATGCTACTAAATATCAGTACCAATCTAATAGAAATTTTATTTTAAATAAAGTGTTTAACAAGCTAATACATATGCTTATCCATCATCGTAAAGCTAATAAAATTATTAATTCAATCATTGAAAAGGCTAAAAAAATCCGCTCACATATACGTCCAAACCGTTCATGTGAGCGAAAAAATAAGCATCCACGCAAAAAACATCACTATCAGATTAAATCTTGCCTATAGTTTAATCTCTTAATAGAATTTAAAAATTCACTTTATTAGTGGGTTTATTTAGTGTACCATTTTTTAGGGAAAACGTGAATTAATATTTTAGAATCAGATAAATACTAGTTCATATAATCAATTAAGTGGTGCTTAAGTTGACGACATTGACCGTGCGTACCGTTCGGTACACGGCGGTTCAATAGAAACTAATGTACTTGCTTATACCTTTTATAGATACTTGTGTATCCTAACTTTTCAAGATAGGAATTTGTCAGTGTAGTTTCAAGTATAGGGCTTTTGGCTATTCGCCAATAGCCCTTTCTTGTATTTGCATGTTCCCATGCCTTGCCATCCTTAGCACCAAGCTTTTTCAAATTTTCTAGCTTGGTCTTAATCTTCTTCCACTGTTTCCAAAAGCACATTCGAAGCCTTCTTCTAGTCCATTCATCTAGTTCTTTTGTTATTCTAGCTATATCGGCTATCCTAAAATAATTGAGCCATCCTACTATACACTGGCGAAGCCTAGTTATCCTATACTCCATGCTCCATGCATTGCTCCTTGAAGTTATTTCTTTGATTTTAGCCTTAAACTTATTTATAGATTTCTCATGTACTTTTATTCCTATTTTTCCATACCATTGATAGAAGGTAAACCCTAGAAACTTTCTTTTCCAAGGTCTATCAACTGCGCTTTTATCTTTATTTACTTTGAGTTTGAGTTTATTTTCAATAAATTCTGTTATACTACGCATAACTCTTTCTCCCGCTTTTCTGCTTTTAACATAAATATTATTATCATCAGCATAGCGGCAGAATTTATGCCCTCTTCTCTCAAGCTCTCCGTCGAGTTCCGTGAGCATGATATTACTAAGTAGTGGGCTAAGCGGACCTCCTTGTGGACATCCTTCAACAGTTCCTACTACTACACCATTTATCATGACACCACTATGTAGAAATAGTCTTATAAGCTTTAATACTCTTTTATCTTTGATTTCTCTAGCAACAAGTGCCATAAGCTTATCATGATTTACAGTATCAAAATACTTAGCAAGGTCTATGTCTACTACCCATTTGTAGCCTTCATCCATATATTCTTTGGCCTTAACTATTGCTTGTTTAGCATCCCTGCCGGGTCTAAAACCATAGCTATTATCAGAAAAGGTCTCTTCGAATATAGGCGTTAGCACTTGTGCAACTGCTTGTTGTAACATTCTATCAATTACTGTGGGTATTCCAAGTAGCCTTATACCACCCTCAGGTTTTGGTATTTCCACCCGCCTTACGGGGTTGGGACGATAAGTCCCTTCCAATATACTTGCTATAAGGGCTTTACCATGTTGTTTTAGGTAGGGTAAACGTTCATCCACCTTCATTCCATCCGCTCCGTGGCTTCCCTTATTGGACTTAACTCTTCTATAGGCAATGTTTAAGTTGTCCCTTTTAAGTATCTTTTCTAGCAAGTCATTGGCGTATAGCTTTCCATCGTCTTTTCTTCTATCAAATGCCGCAGAAACACTATGCGCTCCCATGTTATCTTGGAGTTCCACTCCTGCCTCACATGACCAGCCTTCTCTATATGAAGTTGTCTGCAATTTTCGTATTTCTCTCGAATTCTTCAAGTTTCCAAGACCTCCTATTGTTCAGTCCTTCTCAAAACATTCATGACTGTTTCGATACTATGACCTCTGCTGACTTCTGACAGTTCAATCATATATCGCTATACGAGTTGTTACTTCTAAATTCATTTCTGTAACATACCTGTCAGACCTCCCCAGGTAAGAACGACAACCTTCATCTCATATATCTGCTACATTTACTACCTAGAAATTAGGATAGTGTTGGACTTTATTTTGTTTAGCAAACTCGTCCTTTCCAGGTGAGCCTTATATGTAGTTCGTATTCCTCAGACCGAGACTTTGCCTAGGACTTCCTTCAGATTCCTCCTCACGGAGGACACCCTTGTCTTTGGCTAGTGGTTCCGACTATCAAGCCCACAGCGGACTTTCACCGCCAAGTTGTCGCCCATGCTGGGCGCACTAAAAAAGTCCCCAAGCAATCACTGCTCAGGGACGAAAAAAACTCCGCGGTACCACCCTAGTTAACCTA
>JARBTY010000268.1 GCA_029239935.1 Clostridia bacterium
GCCCTCCGTGCCCGCGCCACCACTTTGTAAGCTCCTTCAACAGCACGCTGACAATTACGGTAACTAATAAAACCATCATCATCTTCTGCTTGTTCAATATAGCGCCGCATCAAGCTAATCCACTTTTCTTTTTCGTCATTTCCAGAGATAAACTCTGCTTTGATTTCATCGGCAATGGTCAAATCATTTTCCGCTATGTCCAGAAGTAAATTAATGAGTTTTTCCTTGGGTTGGCAAGATAGGCCGCTTTTAAGCTGTTCCCGAAGGCTTGTCTTCACTGATAAAACGGTTTCTGCTTTTTTCTCAGATCTTATCTTTTTAGCAGCCACAGTATACACTTCTTCTTTGCACAATGCTAAAAGCGCAGCTACCATATGCTTGCAGTGCGGTCCGCCAGTATAAGGGCAGTTGCACCCTGCCTCTACTATAGTTTCTTGCTCATCCAGCTGTACGGTAACCAAATAATCGTCACTGCCGGTGACAGCGACCACATATCGATTGTCCTGTTGCTTAACAATAACCCCAATTCTTTTCTCTTGATAATACTGCCGCCCACGCTCCATAATAACGTCATCCACATATTGCTCAAAATCATTTAGTTTCATCAAAGCACCTCTGTTCATCCATTATTTCTATATAAAGCTGTCCTCATTTTAATCTCATCGGCAATTTCCTCAGGCAGTTCCTCATACGCAATAATATTCTTATATAACGCATAAGGTAAAACCAGCTCCGGTGAGGTCATTGTGTACCGTTTATAAAGTTCTCTCGCTGCACCATTATGAAACTGGTGGATTGCCTCTTCCAAGTCCCAAATACCCAGTTCATTCTCCTGCCATAATGTAAATTTCCCTGCTAAATTCTCCAATTCTTTTCTCAGTTCCCGCTCATAAGCTTGATTGGACAATTCTCTCATTTTCTTAGAAATTGCTTTTGTATGTCGCAAAAAAATCACTCCCATTTGAATGTAATACTTGGCAAATTCTCACGAGTTAGTTGTATATATTGTGTTTTTATTTGCTATTAAAACACAATTTCCTGCAAAAAGTAAATCCACTTTACAAAACCTAAAGAAGATACCCCTAATCGAGTTGACTCGATTAGGGGTATCTTCGCTTTTATTGATAGTATTGTAGATATGATTCTACCAATACAGGGGTATGCACGTGAAAATCATGCTTATATCTTTTTAACAAATTCAGATTTTAATTTCATGGCTCCAAAACCTTCAATTTGACAATCAATATTATGATCGCCATCCACCAAGCGTATATTTTTTACTTTTGTACCTATTTTTAAAGCCGATGAGCTTCCTTTTACTTTCAGATCCTTAATAATTGTTACAGAATCACCATCGCTTAAGACATTTCCATTTGCATCTTTTATACTCTTTTTTTCTTCACTATTGTCTCCGTTTACAGTCCACTCATGACTGCATTCTGGACAGACTAGAAGACTTCCATCTTCATAAGTATACTCTGATTTACATTTTGGACAATTTGGTAGATCCATCATAATTTCATTTCTCCATTCATTATTGCTTGTTCATTATTACAAGAATTATTTTAATCACAGGACTCTTCTTATACGCACATATACTATCATAGTTTTCTATGATTTACAAACCTTCCTATCATTGTGGTCAACTATTTTTCTAGCACTCCTTCAGATCTTTTACCAGCTAATGTAGGATAAGCTACATTAGTAACGAATTCATTATAGAATTACATCAATCGGAGGATATTTTATTATGTATGTTTTGAGTCATAAAAGCCCGATTCCTTATAGCGTATATGATTCTCCCTGAAAAATTAACACAAGAATACCAGATATTAGCTGGGAGTTCCCCTTCTCTCGTACCTTTCCTCATTCAAAAACCTCTTGAACGATTCCTCCAGCAGGGACATTGGGAAAGTCATCTGCGAAAAACCACTCAATACTTTAAGAAAAAACATGATACCCTCTTACAAGCTCTAAATCAAGAATTTGGTGATACTCTCTCTATCTCAGGCAAAAATGCAGGCCTTCATCTTCTACTAGAAGTAAAGTGGCAGATGACAGCAGAGGAGTTAGTCTCACGCGCCTTTAAAGCAGGGGTAAAAATACAATCTCCAGATAAACTCTGGATAGAGTCTAAAAGCAGTCCTAAAACTACGATTCTTTTAGGTTTTGGAGGGATCGAACTTAATGATATCCCTCCAGCTGTTCACCTTTTGCGAAAGGCATGGATTGACTGATCATCTGCTTTTAGCACAAAAATCCCATCTAGGATGGCAGCAGAGTTTTTCACTCCGCCCCCACCATAGAAGGGATTATTGATATTGAATGCAGCTATTTCGATATAATCTTCCCATTATCTTTGTAAGCAGTACTCTCATACTCCATAATATCAGTGGCATGTAAAGCAACTCTTTCACCAAATATCTTTAGCACAATGTGTAGTGCCGCATCGATTCCAGCAGAGATTCCCGCAGAAGTAATGATCTTACCAGTATCAACATAGCGTATCTCCTTAACAACATTAACAGTAGAATCAATTTCAGACAATCTTTCATAAAATAAATGATGAGTGGTAACCGATAAGCCTGCAAGCAAACCTGCTTTGGCAAGCAGCATCGCCCCATTGCAGACAGAGAATGTGATTTCGGTATGCTGATTTTGTTCCTTAATCCATCTTGAAATCGTACCGTTGGAGACAAGCTCCGGTTTAACATTGCCTCCAGGTACTACTAGAACATCTGACTGAGGGCAATTAGAAAAGTCGTAATCTGCCTTTACAACCAATCCATTACTAGTACGAACATCTCCTTTTTGCTCTCCCACTGTGAAAACATCAAAATACTGGTGGGGTGCATTCAGATTCGCAGCCGTAAATACCTCATATGGTCCGGCGAAATCCATCACTTCTACACCATCAAATAAGAAAATACCGATCCTTTTTGTTTGCTCCATCGTAGCCTCCTGATAATCTTTTTAGCTAGTGCACTTGCTACTCCCATTACAACATACAAGCTTATTCTTTAAAAGGACCAGATTGCATTTTCTTAATACAGCCAGTTTTTGATTTTGTCATTGCGAGCGCCTCTCCGTACAGGCAGGGAGATTGCTTCGCTGGCGCTCGCAATGACAGAGAGATACAAGTAAAGAACACGGTTGAAACGCGAAGATACAAAGACGCTGGCGCAATATTTCTCTGTGTCCTCTGTGTTTAACGTTCTCCTTAAAGACTATTAAGAAAAACTTTTTGAACCCCGAAGACGAAAAAGAGTCTATTTGTTAAATCTTTTTCTATACCCGCATTTTCTGCACAGTTCTTCCACCACATGAGTATTGCAAAAACCAAGCCTTATATTTTCTGCTCTTTTTGCGTGTATAATATCAGAAAATTGTTTTTCATGAATATTACCTAAGTTAATGATCCCTTCCCCATCAAGACAGCAGGGTACTACTGTGCCATCGACTAAAATAGCAACTTGATTCCTTAAACCAAAGCAAGAGCCTGGTGTGAAATCCTCATCCTCGTTTAAATCAGGCCATTTAAACTCATAATCCTGATTGAGATATACTCGATCTCTTAATTTTAACGCTTTTGCTTCAGACAAATTTCCCTGTATTTTATAAGGCAGTTTAAAATTCTCTTCAATTTTATCAAGGATCTCTACATTTCTTTTTCTTTGATCCGCTGTCAGCAACGCTTCATCTAAGTTCCATAATCGTAAGGATATAATTATCTTCGACTCTGCTGCTGCCTTGTTAGAAAAATTTAAAATGTTATCAATATACTCATCCTTCGATATGGACTTCTGATTTCCATCAAAACTATGAAGTGAAAAATTGATTTGTCTCACTGCAGGTTTTT
>JARBTY010000269.1 GCA_029239935.1 Clostridia bacterium
TGCAGTCCCTTCTCATTAGGCTGACTCTCATCTCCCTGTGGAAAGATTCTAGACCATGCGATTGATGTTCTAAATACTTTAAAGCCCATTTCAGCCAGCAGTTTGATATCTTCTTTGTAACGATGATAAAAATCTATACCCTCTAATTTTAAGTTGTCTTCTGTCGGCTGTTCGGTTCTTCCCCCCTTTAGCCCATGGGGGAGAACATCTTGAACAGATAAACCTTTTCCATCTTTTAAATAAGCTCCTTCGCATTGGTTGGCAGCCACTGCACCACCCCATAAAAAATCCTTTGGAAATTGATTAATCATCTCACACCTCCCTAGCTATTTGAGTTCAATAAATGCATCCAACTGCTTTATCTTTCCCGTTTTTGCCTGTACTGTATGATAGTCTTCGTGATTTGTAACGACAACTGGAGTAACCATATCAAAACCTTGTTCTTTTATCTTTTCCATATCAAAAGTTAAGAGCAACTCTCCTTTTTTAATGGGATCACCATTTTTCTTAAACACTTCAAAATACTTTCCTTGTAGTTTTACGGTATCTATGCCTACATGAATTAAGATTTCAGCACCTCCGTTAGATTGAATGGCTATGGCGTGTTTTGAAGCAAATACAGACACGATCCTGCCATCTACCGGGGCGACTATTTTGCCTTCTGTTGGGATAATGGCCCCACCTTTTCCAAGGATTTCTTCTGCAAAAGTTGGATCACCCACTTCATTTAAAGCAACAGCCTCTCCTGCTACAGGAGATTCTATTATTTCTTCATTTTTGATTTCACTTTTAATTTTTGTGTTGCTGTCTTCATCATTCTTTGTGGTTGTTGTTGTATTCTCATCTTCTAATTCCTGATCTTTGTACAAAATAAATGCTATAACAAATGCAATGACAACACTGATGGCTGCACCGATACAAGCAAAATAGAAACCTGTTAAAACATCTCCTCCAATATAACTTGGAAGTGTCAAGAAACCTGGAGAACCCCCTGAGTAGTTTTTAACTTTAAAAATCCCCATAAATAGTCCGCCAATTCCACCGCCAATCATAGCTGCATAAAGCGGGGTTTTAAATCTTAAGTTAATACCATATAAAGCCGGTTCTGTAATACCACATACCGCTGTAATACCCGCTGAAGAGGCCAGCTGTTTGATTTCTGGATTTTTACTTTTAATACTTACTGCCAAAGCCGCTCCACCCTGAGCCACATTAGAACCTAACATACCCGGATAAATAAGTGTATCATATCCAGTAGTCATACGATTATTAATTCCAATTGGAACTAAACCATAATGTGTACCTGTCATAACAAGAAGTGGTGTAAATGTCCCGACTAACATTGGCACTAACCAGCTTACATAACTATCTAATACTTTGATACCTGCTGCAATCAGATTACTTATAATATACCCAAGTGGTCCAATAACAACCAGTCCTACTGTTCCTGCTATTAAAATGGTAATTAATGGCTTACTAAAAAATTTGATGGCCTTTGGAGAGATCTTATCTGCAATAGGTTCTATATACGACATGAACCATACCAGCAAGATAATAGGAAGTACCGATGAAGCATAACTAGCATTGGTAATCGGTAAGGAGAAGAACCTAATGGCTTCTCCAGTCTCTTTAGATGCATTTACCATCGCTACAAAATTAGGATGTAATAAAATACCCCCCAACATCATCGCCAGATAAGGATTACATTTGAATTTTTTAGCAGCAGAGCTTGCCAGTAAAATCGGCAAGAAATAGAAAGCTGCATCCGCCATAAATGATAAAATCTGATAAGCTTGTGAATCATTTGCAATAGCTTTAAATGCAACTAACAAAGCTAAAATGGCCTTGATCATACCTGCTGCAGTAATGGCTGGCAAGATCGGCGTGAAAATACCTGACATCACATCAATCACTTGATCTAACATTTTTTTGTCGTTATCTTTCTTAACAGGCTCATCCGTTAGGTTAGTCATTTCTACTAAAGATTTGTAGACACTTGCCACATCACTTCCAATAACGACCTGATATTGTCCTCCTTTTCTTACGACACCCATAACACCCGCCACTTTTTTTAGTGCTTCATCTTTTGCAGCACTCTCGTCCTTTAAATTAAATCGAAGCCTTGTTGCACAATGAGTAAGTCCTATAATATTATCTTCTCCACCTACCTTTGTTAAAATTTCTTTTGCTAGCTTTTGATAATCCATATTAACGCCTCCTCGCATATTTTTAGAATGTTTAGCTAAATAAAAAATACCCAGAAAACACAGTGGTTTCCCACCTTGTTTTCTAGGTATAGCCTGCATGACCAGTAACAATCCTATTTTATAGTGACTCTTTTGATATGAACTGTTAGATAAACTAACTCTGAACCTGTTAAAATTTTGGAATAGCTATTTTTAATATACTCCCCAATCTTTAACGCACATTTGTATTCTTCCTGATATTGGTTGCGAATAGTTTTAATGACCGTATCATCATCTTCATCTATATTCTTGTTTTGCATAACCCGCTGTGCAAAAAATTTCAAATGGGTCAAAAACCGCTCATAATGCAGTGATTCTTCATCCAGTTCCATATGAAAATGATATTTTACAATTTGAAGGATATTTTGTATCATCTTTAGTGTATCTGTGGTTTGTCCTACATTGTCTGCCTCCATAGATGCACCTGCTAAATGAAGTGCAATATATCCCGCTTCATCTTCTGGGAGCTTAAGACCTAACTGCTCTTCTATCATCGTAAGAGCAGCGAGTCCCACGGCATACTCACCGTTATAATATTTTTTAATTTCCCAAAGCAATGCATTTTTTAAATGGATTCCCTCATTATGTCTCTGAATGGCATAACTCAAATGATCTGTCAGCGAAATATAAATACTATCACTTAACTTACAGTGCAATGTCCCCTTGGCATAGCTGACAATGGCATTGGCTATGCGAATATGCTCTTGCGGAACGCTAGACAGCAGTTCGATCAGCTGATTGGAAGTTTTTTTATCTTCTATTGTATAGACCTTTTCAATGAGCGTCGTCTCAATAGCATCTCCTGGTTTTTTCTTAAATCCTAATCCACATCCCATAACCAGTATTTCTATATTATCTTCATCATGGGAACGAACCAAATTGTTATTAATGACTTTATCAACCTTCATAGAACACCCCCTTTGAAGTGTATATAAATAAAAATAGACTATCCCCCTTGAATTCAATTGCATCAAGTGGTATAGCCTGCTTAACCAGTAACAACCCAACATCTTTTTTGTTTGTCCAAAGTATAGCATTTACTTTTTACCACGTCAACCACAATTGACATTTTTCTCTATTCTTCATAAATAAAAGATCACCTTTTTGTACAATCTGTCCAACTTCTCAGAATTTATCAATACAGTAAAAATCTGTACGTATATTGTACTACTTTTAATATCGTGCTGCAGCCTTAGTAAATATTTTTTTCCTCTAAAAGGGTCAATGTTATTTTAGCTGCAGTGCTGCCGGCAGCTTTCTCTTGATCCTGTATATAGACTGCAAAAAAGTGGGTTTCGCCATCCTTTTCAACATATCCAACAAACCAGCCCTTCTTATCCTTGCCATTAACCACTCCGCTGCCTGTCTTGCCAGAAAGTATGGCCCCCTTCGCTTCCGACAACTTCATCACGTTCTTTACGATATCTATATTCCTTTTCTCAAAATCCATTTCGTAATTGTATAGATTTTTTAAAAGCTGTACTTGTTCTACGGCAGATATTTTTAGTGAAGACTCCAACCAATAGTTCTGGAGTCCTGCCGTCAAATCCTTGTTTCCATAATTTATCTTATTGAAATATTGCTCCAAATTTATCAGGCCCACCTGT
>JARBTY010000270.1 GCA_029239935.1 Clostridia bacterium
CCTGAATATCCAGTGCTTTATAGCGCTCATGAAGGGCTTTGCTCCCATAACACCTTGTGTAATACCACTGATAGGGGCAATAGACAAAGCGGTTGATTTCATTTGCTGATATTTTGTGACTATTATTTTTCATAGTTTTACTTTTCTAATATTCCTGCTGAGTATTTTATTATATCCTGCATAGAGTTCTTCTTTTGGAGCGGCTTGTACCATCTCTTCAAGCATTTTCATCTTTGAATCGGTATAGTCAGCTAAATGGACAATCATTGCCTCCAGACACTTTGGCCTTTTGGGAGAAGCGTATTCGTATTCCCCATGATGGGCTAAAATAATGTGCTTAAGGAGCAGTTCGGCTTCTTTCGGAAAGTCTGGTATTTGACTGGCCCTGTCATGAACCAGCTCGGCGCCCATCACAATGTGGCCTAACAGCTGCCCTTCATCTGAATAATCATTTTTGGGGAAATTAGAGAGTTCATAAAGCTTGCCGATATCATGCAGCATACAGCCGGCGGCCACGAGGTCCCTGTTAACCCCTTCATAAAGCGCGGCCATATTCAGCCCTAACTTTGTAACGGTAACCGTATGTTCTAAAAGACCACTCAAATAAGCATGATGCACACTTTTAGCTGCACTATGAATCAAAAACTCTTTATAGATACTTTCATCATAAAAAATATTTTCGAGCAGCTTTTTGATATGGGGGTGTTTGATCTCTTCTACAAAGGTAAAAAGTTCATTTTCCAGAACGTCTACATCTTTTAAGGTATGGGGAATAAAGCGTTTGAGGTCATACTCCGATTCCTCCGACTTTTTGAGCTTGGTAATGCTAAGCTGCAAATTGTCCTGGTAAAGAAGCACCTCTGCTTCTACCTCTACTATATCATCTGTATCAAATTCCATAATCCCGCTGTGTAAGGACCAAATCTTGCCGTCTACCATCCCGGAGTGATCTTGTAATCTGATACTGCAATAATCTTTTCCATTTTTATTTTTTAAAATTTGTTTGAACTTACATAAGTATTGTCCTTTAATATTTTCTTGCGCTTTTAAATCACAAATTAAGGTCATATAATCTCTCCCTACGGTATTCTATAGTAATACTACCAAAATTTGCCCGTCTTTTCAATGTTTCTGTTTAATTAGCTAAAAAAGACACAGTAACTGTTAAAAGTAACTATGTCTTTTCTTTCATTTTCATTGGGTGCTGTAAGTGACTTTGGGCATTTCTCGAAGTTTGAGCTGGAATGTTTTTTTAGCATTGTTGCGGATGACTTTAACCTCTATTGTATCTCCAACCTTTTTGCCGTTTAAGAGTTCTTTAAGCTGGTTCATGCCTGTGATTTGTACCCCATCAAACTGGAATAAAATATCATTGGCGGTAATACCTGCCAGATCTGCACTGCCTCCTGGGGTAACTTCTCTAATGAGTACACCAATGGGGAGTTCATAAAGTTCTGACTGCTCTGCACTGATGTCTGATCCTATGATGCCTAATGCAGGTCTTGAGATGGTTCCAAACTGCAAAATTTCTTCTAAGATAGGTTTGATATCATTAATGGGTATGGCAAATCCCATCCCTTCTATCTGACTGTCTACCAGTTTGATCGTATTGATCCCGATCACTTCACCAGTAGGTCCTACAAGAGCCCCTCCGCTGTTGCCTGGGTTGATGGCTGCATCTGTCTGAATCAGATTGAGCTTTTTATCTGTCAGCTGGACTTCTCTATTTAATGCACTGATGACCCCTACAGTCACTGTATTGTTATAGGCTTCATCAATAGGGTTCCCGATGGCTACTGCCAGTTCGCCTACTTGAAGATTTTCACTGTTTCCAAGGGGTGCTACCTTAATGCTTCCTAAAGCTTCCTGTGGGATAGCCGTTTTATTGACAGCAATAACAGCTATATCCGTTGTCGTATCTGCCCCTACAATCTCTGCCTCTACTTTGGTATTGCCTAGGAAATTAACAACTAAGCTGTCAGCCCCTTCTATGACGTGGGCGTTGCTTACAATATAGATCTTTTTATCATCTTCTTTAAAAATAACCCCTGAACCTAATCCTGACTGGTCAAACTCTCCGTACCAGGTGGCTACTACTTTATTATTTTTAATAGAAACAACTGAAGGTCCAATATTGTTGGCGATATCTGCTATCGAATTATTGGTTGCCAGTGGCAATACGCGATTGACTTCTGAGCCGCTGCCGCTAAGTTGTGTATCCGTTCCACTATCGAGGGTATTGCTGCTGCCATTTGAGGTCCTGTAATAGGCATTGGCATAGGGTGCAAGAAAAGCTAAACTGCCTCCTACCGAAATCCCCCCCACTACACTGACTACCACAAGTCCTGCAATAAACCGTCCAAAGGAACTTTTCTTTTTGGGCGGCTCAGCCTGAGGTGGCAGCGGACTGCCATATGGCGCGCCCTGAGTGCTGTACGGGGGCGCACTGTACCCATAGTTAGATGTGTTTTGTCCATAAGAAATCTCCTCTTGATGGACCTCACTGAATTTATTAACATCTATATAGGGTCCGCTGCTGCCGTGGCTCGTTTGTGAATAGTTTTTTTTCTCTTCCTCATTAAAAAATGAATTTAAATCATCGTCTTCATACATAAGTAATTCCTCCTTTACAATCATACGGGTTTGTAATGATAAGTATATACGCTGTTTATGAATTAATTATTAAAAGATTGTAAAAATAAACTCAAGTTAATGTAAATAAATTATGTCCGATTTCTTCATTTTTAACAGTACTCAAAGTAAAAGTAAAAGTCACCAGTTCCCCTTCTCTCGAAGTGAGAGTTATGGTCTCATCATGGCGTTTAATAATCTCCTTGACAATAACAAGACCTAATCCAAGTCCTTTTTTATATTGTCCCCTTGAAGCATCGCCTTTATAAAACCTATTCCAGATTTCTTTTTGTTCCTCTTCTTTGATGGGTTTGCCGCTGTTTGCCACAGCCACATGCACTTTATTGCCCTTAAGCACAGTCATCACTCTGATGGTGCCATGGGCATCTACAAATTTGAAAGCATTGTCTAATAAATTTTGAATGACACGGCCAATCATATCAATATCTGCTGACACAAAAGGCAGATGCTCCTGCAAAACCACCTCCACCTGAACAGCCTTTTCTTTGGCAATAGGCTCAAAGGCAGCAAGGGTCGTGACAACCATGGTATTGATATTAAAAGGCGTCTTTTGAATAGGTGTTACCCCCTCCTCCATCTTACTTAGTTCTAAAATGGTATTGGTCATGGTCACCATCCGCTG
This sequence comes from Clostridia bacterium, assembly GCA_029239935.1. The sequence continues at coordinate 3,275 of JARBTY010000270.1, forward strand.
AGACTCACTTAAAACGATTCCCAGATACTTCTCTTGATTTTCCTTTGGAATTGTGCCATCTAAAAGTGCCGTTACAAATCCTTGTATCGAAGTGAGCGGAGACCTTAGATCATGGGAAACATTGGCAATAAACTTCCTGCGGTGTTCTTCAATCTTATCAAGCTCAGTGGCCATGTGATTAAAGGATAAGCCAAGCTCTGCAATTTCATCCTGCCCCTTAACCTCTATGCGTTTGTCAAACTGACCGCTGGCAATCTGCTTGGCCACACGATTCATCTGTTTGAGCGGTTTGGTCATTTGTCTTGAAATAAAATAAATCCAAATTAAAACAAAGGTCCCTGTGACTCCTACTACTTTTAAAATAAGATTCCTGACTTCATCAATGGTCTGAAGAATAAGCGGCATAGGCGTATGGATAAACAGCGCATACCGAATACTCCCCAGTACCTCTACAGGGTAACCAATCGTCAGTACCGGTGTTGCAAAAAACTCTTTAAATCCATTCTCTATTCTTACAATATTGCCAGCAAACACTTTTTTTATAACAGCTTCATCAGGAATACTTTGGTCTA
>JARBTY010000271.1 GCA_029239935.1 Clostridia bacterium
ACATACTGCCATATGCTCCGAAACAAAACAGTCTACATGCCTTAACTGATGCAAAGTTATATCTCCAACAAGCTCTCTGATTTTTAAAAAATCTGCTTCTGTCATCTTTTCTTCCCTTTCTTTTTAAACTTTAGTCCACACTGTAATTTATCTTTTATCCACATTTTTTCGAGTTTTTTCGTCACTTACCCACAGGTTATTCACAATTACCTCGAGTTATACACAATTTTATACGTTCTTATAAACTTTTCAAAATATCATTTTTCCAATAAATTCAATCTTCACAGATTTACTTTTTCTGCTTAAACTCTCATAATTTCTATCGTGTTTTATGTACCAAATAAAAAATTTTTATATTGAAACGCTATTAACTCTTTTTATGAAAATGCGAATAAAATTATCCCCACACCATTGTAAACGCTTTTCCCATGAAATCCTCATATAACCAACCTATCACAATTATTTTATCCACAACCTTCAAATAGTGCTTTTTAAGTTATCCACCATTTTCACATACCTTATCCACTGTTTTCTGTGGATAAGGTGTTGAAAATAGTTCTTTTTTCTATAATCCAAGGATTTCGTGGACTTCTCTCATGCCTAGAATTGTATGCTCTATCACATCATCTAAGGTTCTGCCTAACATGTCACAGCCATTTAAAATGACTTGTCTGTCTACTCCTGCTGCAAAATTAAGGGTTTTAAACTTCTTTTTAACAGACTTTACTTCTAAGTCCATAACACTTTTTGACGGCCTCATAAGGGCTGCCGCTGCAACAAGGCCTGTTAATTCATCTATTGTATAGAGTACTTTTTCTGCGTTCGTTTCTGGTTTAATATCCACAACGATGCCATAGCCATGAGAAGCCGCAGCTCTTATATAAAATTCTGGCACATCATGCTGTTTCATCAGCTCCTGTGACTTTACGCAGTGCTGCTCTGGATACATCTCATAATCTAAGTCATGAAGCAGCCCAATAACGCCCCATACTTCTTCATCTTCTCCATAAAGTCTGGCAAAATGCCTCATAACACCTTCCACAGCCAAACCATGTTTTCTAAGGGCTTCACTTTTATTATATTGACTCAGCAAATCCCACGCCGTCTGTCTTTCTAGTTTTTCATCCATACTCTTTCCCCTCCATCTGTTGTATTTATTTTTAAATCATTGTAAACAAGCCTTTAAGCTCTTCTTCTGTCATCTTTGTAATCAAAGCTTCTCCCTCTTGGAGTACACTTTCAGTAAGTCCTATCTTTCTGTCCTGCAGCTCTTTAATCTTTTCTTCGATAGAATCCTTGGTAATCAGCTGAAAGACTTGAACATTATTTTTTTGTCCAATGCGATAAGCACGGTCTGTGGCCTGATTTTGACTGGAGAGATTCCACCATGGGTCATAATGGATAACCACATCTGCTCCCGTTAGGTTAAGCCCTGTGCCTCCAGCCTTTAAAGAAATTAAAAATACAGGAATATCTGAAATATTAAACGTATTGACCAGACTCATCCGTTCTTCTGTTTTGGTTGAGCCCGTTAGCATAAAGTGCTCAACTTCTTCTTTGTCCAGTTCTTTAGAAAGGATACTTAGCATACTCGTAAACTGTGAAAAAAGCAAAATTCTGTGTCCCGCTTGTATACTGTCTCTGACTATCTCCATGCACTGCTCAAGCTTGCCGCTCCCCATTGTGTAATCCTCTAAATAAAGGGCGGGATGGTTACAGAGCTGTCTAAGTCTCGTAAGAAGTGATAAAATTTTAATATGGCTTCTGCCCATACCCCGTGACCCGATTTCCTCATCTAACTCCTGTTTAGCCTTTGCTAAATGCGCCAGATAAAGCTTTCTCTGCTCTTCCTCCATGTTGTTATAAATCACCGTTTCTGTTTTATCCGGCAATTCTTTGAGCACATCTTTTTTGAGTCTTCGAAGGATGAACGGCGCAACCATCTTTTTGAGCCGACTTATAGCTATCTCATCCTGCTGCTTTACAATCGGCATTTCATAGTTTTGTTTGAACGCATTGTATTTAAAAAGATAACCTGGCATACTGAAGTCAAAAATACTCCAAAGCTCTGCCAAGGAATTTTCTATCGGCGTACCCGTTAGGGCAAAGCTGATCTCACTTTGAATCATCTTCAGCGCCTTAGCATTTAAGGTATTGGCATTTTTGATGTACTGTGCTTCGTCAGCAATACAATATCTAAAGGCCATTTTTTCATAATACTCAACATCTCTTTTTAAAAGTTCATAAGATGTAATGACAATATGGTGGTCTTTGGCCTCTTCTAGCAGGTCCTTTCTGCTTTCTGCACTGCCTGACACGACTATTGCCTTTAGATGAGGCGTAAACTTTTTGATTTCATTTTCCCAGTTGAGGGTCAAAGAGGTAGGGCAGACCACCAGGGAAGGCTTCAAGCTCTCCCCCGGAAGACCTGCATCTACTTCTGAGGCAATAAGTGTCAATACCTGAAGGGTTTTCCCAAGTCCCATGTCGTCTGCAAGTATCCCGCCAAAGCCGTAATGGGCCATGGTTTTGAGCCATCTATATCCCCTCTTTTGATAACTTCTTAGGGTTGCCTTGATTGTTTTTGGCACCTCATAATCTGCATCCTCTACATTTTTAACGTCTCGTATAATCTGCTTGAAGTATTTATCTCTGTCTACTTCTATCTCTTGATTTTGTTTAAGCAGCTGGTCTAGGTAAAGGCTGCGGTACTTAGGCATCACCGCTTCTCCTCTTCGCAGCTCTTCACCTGTGATCCCAAGACCTTCTATAATATTGGCTAGGTCCGCTATTGAAGTGTCTGCTGTATCTATAAATGATCCGTCCTTTAGACGGTAATATTTGCTTTTAGTTTTGTAGGCATTAAGCACTTCCTGAACCTCATCCAGCGGCATATTAACTTCCTTTAAAGCCACATACAGCATATTGTTTTCAATCCGTATCCCTACAGAACCTATAGAACTCTTCATAACACGCATATGCTTTAGCTTATCGGTTACATGCACCTCGCCCATCTCAATCAGCTCATTAATGCCTTGCTTCAAAAAATGATAGATGGACTCTTCTTCTTTCAGATAAATCTTTCCATTAAAGGAACGAAAATCATAATTTCTTAAAATTGTATTAAAACGGTGTTCTGTCTGCACATCCCTTATGAGTGCATCAATCTGCTGCTTTTCTTCTTGTGTAGGCTTTTTGTAAGGATTGAAGCTAAATTCATCATAGATGATATTAACATCACCAATAACACTTCCCTCCTCATTGATATCTAAATAAGTCTTTATAACCGCCTGCGTAGGGGTTACTTTTTCTCTGACACTTTCATTAATCATAACGGGCAAATGCTTTTCTATCTTAGATAACGTCGAGAGCATAAACCGTTTCATCAGTCCATCCGTAAAGTTGAGTTTCTTTTCGGGTTTTGTCCTTCCAGCTTCATACAAGTAGTTTAAAAGCGGAAAAACGTCTTTTCCAAAAGCTTCACTTAAACGATGGAGCCTGCCGCCTATCAAAAGGTATTTGTTATTGGAACAATTGATAGGCCTATAGGCTCCAATGGAAGTGGTCAGCTGGTAATAGTCCTCTATTGCATCAATATTTAACGTAAAGTGGGGATCCTTATCAACACACTCCATTTTATTGATGTTATTATAGCCGACAAACTCTATGGTCTGCCCTGCCACTAAATCAAAAAACTCATCAAAAGCTTTAGCCCCTAAAGGAATGGTTTTGCGGTCGCTTTTGTTAAAACCCCTATAGAGCCCTGCTTGCTTAAGCACCTCTGTATATTCTACTGTTTTATCCATGACGAACTTTACAAGTGGTCTATGGACTTTTGCCATAAGCAACCTGATTACCTTTTAACATATTCTCAGTAAACTCATATAAATCTTTTACCACATAGGCCTTTTTATCTCCTACACTCACTCCTAGCAAAAACGCATTATTATAATCCTCTGTGAGCTTAGGATACAGCTTAAGCTGTGGATGCTCTCCGGCCTCCAGTTCCTGCTCCCGTATGACCTGATCTTCATAGTAGGCCAATAGGCCTTGGGAGTACCTTTCCCCTTCTAGTCCCTGCTTCAGCTCCAGATGTTCACGACGGATTAAAATCTCATAGTAGTATTTGAGCATCAGTGCTATAACATGCTTACAGGCTCCCTCGTACTCATAACTGGCAGGGCATTCACAGGCAAAGCTGAGATACCCCTTGTGTTCTATCTCTGCATGGGTCTCATATACACCATAGTTGCCTTCTATCCTTGCAACAAGCCTTGTTTCATTCGGATTATCTATCACCT